>CAYWZR010000315.1:0-1502 GCA_964462885.1 uncultured Nitrospirota bacterium | reverse complement strand
TTGGGGACAACTGCACCAGGCGGTGCGGTTTTTGCGCAGTGGGACATGAAAGCCCAGGGCCTGTTGATCTTAAAGAGCCGGAGCGGCTGGCTGAGACAGTAAAGGAATTGGGTTTAAGCTATGTTGTTGTAACATCGGTGACAAGAGACGATCTGCCTGATGGCGGAGCCGGGCAGTTTGCCGAAACCATAAGGCAGATCAGGTCCCTCAATCCAGAAGCAAGGATAGAGGTGCTGACTCCGGATTTCAAAGGTGACGAAAAGGCTCTTGAAATTGTATTATCGGCGGGGCCGGATGTTTTTAACCATAATATTGAGACAGTGGAACATTTCTACTTATCTGTTCGTCCACAGGCTGATTATCAGCGCTCTTTGGGTGTGCTTAAAGCGGCTAAGAAAATCAGCCCCGGCACTACTACCAAGTCTGGCTTAATGGTTGGGTTTGGCGAATCATTTGAGGATGTTATGGCTGTGCTTCGGGATCTTAGAACAACAGATTGCGATCTACTTACAATAGGTCAGTATCTACGACCACGTCGGTCCAATTTGCCTGTGAAAGAATATGTAAGGCCCGAGGTTTTTGAAGAGTACAAAATTTTGGCTGAGGCCATGGGTTTCAGAAAGGTTGCATCCGCACCTCTTGTTAGGAGTTCAATGGATGCAGAGGAGCTTACTACATATGCATGAATTTGTCAGAGTTAAACGGCTACCGCCGTATGTTTTTTCTATTGTTAATGCTATCAAAATGGAGGCGCGCAGACGAGGCGAGGACATTATCGACCTTGGTATGGGCAACCCGGACCTGCCCACTCCCCCACATATAATCGATAAACTCTGCGAGGCTGCGCAGAACCCGCGTAATCATCGATACTCAGCCTCAAAGGGAATAACGCAGCTCCGATGTGCCATCTCTGAATGGTACAAGCGGAAATACAATGTTGATATAGATCCTGAAACCGAAGCTGTGGCCACAATAGGTGCAAAGGAAGGTTTCAGTCACCTGATGTATGCCATGGTCGGACCTGGTGACACGGTTTTGTGCCCTACGCCTGCATATCCTATTCATCCGTATGCTGCAATTCTTGCAGGCGCAGAGGTCCGCAGTATTCCAACAGGCAAAAAATATGATTTCTTTGAAGAGATGGAGAAGGCCTATAAAAACACATGGCCAAGACCTAAAGTTCTTATCCTGAACTTTCCGCATAATCCGACCACCGAAGTGGTGGATCACGATTTCTTTGTAAGAATAGTTGATTTTGCAAAGGAAAATAATATTATTGTTGTGCATGATTTAGCGTATGCCGATCTTTTGTACGATGATTACAAGGCCCCAAGCTTTCTGGAAGTTCCCGGAGCCAAAGATATTGGTGTAGAATTTTTTTCGATGACCAAGAGTTATTCCATGGCCGGATGGAGGGTGGGTTTTTGCTGCGGTAATTCGGAAGTGGTTGGAGCTCTGACCACGATAAAAAGCTACCTGGATTATGGAATGTTTCAGCCCAT
>CAYWZR010000314.1:0-1549 GCA_964462885.1 uncultured Nitrospirota bacterium | reverse complement strand
ACGATCACCGTCGGTCACGGGGCGGTCGACTCGCTGTCTCCCGACGATGCGAACCCTGCACTGATCAAGCTCGACGATCTCGTCGCAGCGATCGAATCGGGGAAGGTCCAGTACGTTGCACTCGGCGATCGACACTCGACGACTCGCGTCGAAGGTTCCGAGCGAATCTGGTACTCGGGGGCGCCCGAGCCAACCGCGTACCGTGAGATCGACCCAGGCAACGTGCTCATCGTCGAGGTCGACCACGACTCCATCGACGTCTCGGCGCACCGTGTCTCCCGGTGGCGGTTCCACACGATCGAGTCCGAGCTCGTCGGCTCCCAGGACGTCGAACGGCTCGAAGCGGAGCTGTCGGGCATCGAGGACAAGTCCGTCTCGATCGTCCAACTCGTACTCGTCGGACAGATCTCCCTGCAGGACAAGGCCCGTCTCGACGCCATCCTCGAACACTTCTCGGACCTGTTCGCATCGTTGAACACGTGGGAGCGCCACAGCGACCTCGTCGTGCTCCCCGACGATCAAGACTTCGCGTCGCTTCGGCTCTCGGGGTTCGCCGGCGACGCGTTCGACGAGCTCGCCGAACGTGCCCGCGGCGGTGGCGAGGATGCAACGGCCGTGATGGACGCCCTCGGGCTCCTGTACCGCCTCACGGGAGCGGGATCATGAGGATCCGTCGCATCACGGTTCGCAACTACGCGGGCATCGACGAAGCCGAAGTCACGTTCCCCGACACCGGTGTGACCATCATCGAGGGTGTCAACGAGGCCGGCAAGACATCGCTCGTCACGGCGCTCGATGCCATCATCGATTACCCGGATTCGTCTGGGAGCAAGAAGATCACAGCGATCATCCCGGTCGGGCGAGACGTCGGGCCCGAAGTGGAGGTCGAAGTGACGACCGGCGACTACGAGTTCACCTACCGCAAACGCTGGAAGAAGAACCGTGAGACCGTCCTCGAGGTGACACGGCCCTCCAGGGAGCAGTTCACCGGGCGCGAAGCCCACGACCGGGTCACCGAGATCCTCGCAGAGACCCTCGACACGGGGTTGTGGGAGGCACTCCGCCTCGATCAGGGAGCAGCGCTCGGCCAGGCCAACTTCGAGGTCGCCTCCCTCGGCCGTGCCCTCGACGCAGCCATCGGTGGCGACGTCGCAGGTGACGACGAGGATGCGTTGTGGACCCGAATCGAGGACGAGTACGCACGGTACTGGACTGCAACGGGACGCCCGAAGACCGAACTGGGCGAAGCCGCCGATGAGCTCGCCGAGGCACAGGCGGCCGTTGACGCAGCCAGGGCTCACCTGCGTGCCCTCGATGCCGATGCTGAAGAGATCGAACGGTTGAAGGAGCGGGCGGCAGCCTTACGTGAGGTCCAGATCGGCACGGCACGTGCCGTCGAGGACATGGCAGACCGGGTCGACGCTGTTGCGAAGGTTCGCGGGTCCCTCGAGCGGGCAACCGCAGAGCTCGAACGGGCAACCGCTATGTACCAGAAGGCCCGGAGCGACCGTGAGCGACGCGACGAACAGATCGCTGCGTTCGATACAGC
>CAYWZR010000313.1:0-1569 GCA_964462885.1 uncultured Nitrospirota bacterium | reverse complement strand
TGTTAATCTCAGCCCATTCCTTATGGCTTGCCGGAAGAAGTATCCTGCCTTGTTTGTCCCAATACAAATGAACTGCGGAACTTATAAAATGTCTATAATAGAATTTAACGTCCTCATCCATAGAATTTAAGGTTGCTGCATGCTCTTCTATCTTTTTCCACTCCTCCATGGGATAGGCGCGAAGGCAGTGGTCAAAAACAGTGGCGAGAACAAGCTTGTTTTCTCCATACTGTTGGGTTAGGACATCACGAAAAGGTGCAGGCACACTAACTCTGCCTTTTGTGTCTATCGATAGGGAGTGCCTCCCGCTAAATGTCTCGTCTTTCACCCTTTCCCCACCTTTCCCCACCTTTCCCCACGTGCAACAATTTTTAAGTATTTTTATCGGTTTGTCAAGCAAAATATTTAAGCGTCTAGTTTTACCCTCTGATTTGCTATAGTAATTACCAGCACCTGGACGGAAAAAATACTTGGAGAAAACATATGTTGGATAGGATAATTAAAGGTTGGTTCAGCGAAATAGACGAGCAGTGGCCAGGGGTCGCCCTGTCTCTGAAGATAAAAAAGGTGCTGTACGAGGGAAAAACAAAATACCAGAAGATCGCCTTTTACGAAACAGAAACCTTTGGCATAATAATGACGCTGGATGATGTCATCCAGATTACCGAGCGGGACGAGTTTGCCTACCAGGAGATGATCGTTCACCTACCTCTTTTTGCTCACCCAAATCCGAGAAATATATTAGTGGTAGGCGGGGGAGACGGCGGAGTGTTAAGAGAAATCGCCAAGCACAAGTCGGTTGAGAAAATCGACCTGTGTGAAATCGATGAAGAAGTGATAAAGCATGCAAAGAAGTGGCTTCCATATGCAGCCTCAGGCTATGATGAGCCGCGAGTAAGTGTGCATATTGAAGACGGAGCAACTTTTGTCAAAAAATTTAAAAGCGCTTATGATGTAATAATTGTTGATTCTTCCGATCCGGAAGGGCCGGCAAGAGCACTGTTCGAGGCACCTTTCTACAAGGATCTTTCCTGCGCTCTTACCCCTGGAGGGGTCATTTGCTCGCAAGCCGAGTCAATGTGGTTGCACGGCCCGTTAATCAAAGGTTTGATTGATATGAGCCGTGAGATATTTCCATCAGTAGAATATGCCTTTACCACTATTCCGACCTACCCGTCCGGCCAGATAGGCTTTATGCTCTCATCAAAGGCGGGAAGCTGCCGGAAACCGGTACGTAAATTGACTGTAAAGGTACTCGAAACACTACGGTATTATAATGCGGGCATACACGAGGCATCTTTTGTGCTGCCCCAATTTGCAAAAAAAATAGTAAGGCCGATATCAGGAGGCAACATAAAACAATGAGTGTAAAGAAGCCATGCAGACGTCCTTCATGGGACGAATACTTTCTCTTCAACATTTTGCCCCAGGTGGCAACGCGGTCCACCTGCCTAAGAAGACGAGTGGGTGCAATCGTTACAGTGAATAACCGGATTGTGGCTACAGGGTATAACGGTGCGCCAAGCGGAGTCAGAAGCTGTGATGAACTTGGATATTGCAACAAAGACC
>CAYWZR010000312.1:247-1571 GCA_964462885.1 uncultured Nitrospirota bacterium | reverse complement strand
GGCCCCGGGTAGTCCTGGGCGCGCAGGCTCGACATCGAGTCCTCGATCGTATCGATCTCGTTGTACACCGGCAGGATGATGGTGACACTCGGGTAGGTCATCGCGCAGGGAGGGTACCGGGGCCGACACGTGGATGTGTGACTGCCGAGCGCAGGTTATAGCCTGGGGCGTCTGGGACGGCTCATCAGTGCGGTGATCATGTCAAGAACCTCAGGCGACCCGCCGATGAAACACCTGTGATACCTCTGGCTCTCACGCGCGCTGCTCGCTTCTTCGTCACCGCTGCTCTTGCGGCGTCGGTCCTCCTGCCTGCGGGTGCAGTTGCAGGCGAGATCCCAGCCGCAGGGACCGTTCAGGCCGGCTTCTACACCGACAACTTCTACGCGACGTCGGACCTCGACGGGATCGCCGGCACAGCAGGCAAGAGGGTCACGTTCGGCGGAACATTCCACAGCATCACGGAGAATGACGTTGTGTCGAGCCCTTCATGGTCCAACACGCGCGAGATCCTGGACGGTGTCTGGAGGGGGAAAGCGACGCCGTTCGCGAACGTCGTGGTACCGGGATCGGCGTACGCGATTGCCCGTGGTGATTTCGATGGGAAGATCACCGAGTGGGCTGCCCACGTCAAACAGTATCTCGACCTCGGCGGAGGTCGCTCGGTGATCATCGCCCCCCTCCAGGAGATGAACGGCTCCTGGACCAGGTACGGGTGTGATCCCGGCAACTTCAAGGTCGCGTTTCGCAAGTTCGTCGACGCGTTCCGACAAGCTGGGATGGATGAGACACAGGTTCGGTGGGCGTTCGCTCCGAACGGCTGGACATCGCCCGGTTGTGGCAAGATCGCCGACTACTACCCGGGTGACGCATACGTGGACGTCATCGGGATCTCGGCGTACAACTTCGGCACGTGTGTGGGAACCCGGTGGGAGAGCGTTGCATCGGTGTTCGGTCCGGCGCTCGATGAGCTTCGCAGCACCGTGAACGCACAAAAACCTTATCTCATAGCGCAGACGGCTGCGCCTCGTTCGGCATCGTGCGGCGGCGATCAGGACGCGTGGAGCCGTGACATGTACTCGTACCTCGCTGCCGATCCGAACGTCGTCGGTTTCGTATGGTTCAACTTCGTCAAAGAGACGAACTGGAAAGTCTGGCAGTCCTCCACGTTGACACAGGGGTGGATGGATGGCATGTCGATGGCGTCGACGACGTACCAATGGCCGCTGACGACATGGTTCGCGCCCGGGCCGCTGACGGTCGGCGTGCCGGCGGGACCCGGTGACAACGTCATCATCGTTGGTGGCTCTGCCGCGGTGTCTCAGCA
>CAYWZR010000312.1:0-237 GCA_964462885.1 uncultured Nitrospirota bacterium | reverse complement strand
AGTGGCAGATCGTGGCCGGCATGGGTGGTATGCCGCAACGTATTCAGGGGACGAATCGCTATGCGACGGCTGCGGCCATCTCGCGTCGATTCACAGATCCGGGGGTGAACGCGGTCTTCATCGCAACAGGCCTCGGGTATGCGGATGCCCTCGCGCTCGGCGCGGCGGCGGGTTTCGCCGGCGGGCCGCTACTCCTCACATCAACGTCATCGATCCCACCAGAGACGAGAGCCGAGC
>CAYWZR010000311.1:0-1605 GCA_964462885.1 uncultured Nitrospirota bacterium | reverse complement strand
ATGCTTGGCCTGCTCGATTCTCCTGGAAATCTCGACCTCCTCGTTCTTGCTTAAAAGTGGAACATGGCCCATTTCCTTCATGTAAGCCTTAACAGGATCATTGGGATCGGATGTAGACTCATAGATGCTATAGTTAACCAGTCTGGCTGGTTCGGCATCAGCAATATCCAACACACTATTTTCCTCTAAAATAGGCGCAACCACCTCTTCTGCATTAACAGGAAGATTATCTTCCTCGGGATTAGTCATATATCGTGATTCCTCCTTGCTTTAAGTCGGCGTTGTTCTTTTAGAAAAAGATTCATGGCATCCTTATCAAGCTTGCCTATTTGCCTGATAAGCCCCGGATGAGAGGACAGAGTAATACGTTCCCTTATTCTACTCAGAGATTCCTCAAAAATTTTATCCACATCTTCTTCGTAAAACGCCCTCTGAACCGTCAATTCGGTAAAGACACTTCTGCTGATCCCCTCCGGAAGCTCAAGCATAAACTCATCTGGGTTCCAAGGCCTGCCGGATTCCATGAATCGCTTAAGTTTAACAAAAATATCCCTCAGGTGTTCGTTTTCGAAATACTCACTGCTAACACTTTCCAAAAAACGCTTTATTCTTCCGCCATCCTCCAGAGCTGTAGCAATTAGCAACTTCTCGACTTCAGCTATTTTTCGGGGTAAAGGTTTAGCTGAAGATGGGGATGCAGTATTTTTTGTTTTTACAGACTCTTTCACCTGCCGCCTGGAGAAACTTTTCATCACCTTCCCGAGTTCTTCAATCAAAAAAGTCTCATTTATACTGAGTCGCTCCGAGAGCGACTTTAAAATGACACCCCGGGTAATAGCATTAGGTATCTCGGCAATTATCGAAAGCGCCTCTGTTGCAGTGGTCAGACCATCAGCTCCCTCATCATGCCGGATGGCCCCTGAAATCAAAAAGTCCACCATTGGTTCAGATTGCAAAAATAATGCCCGAAAAGCTTCGGCACCCCTCGCACGAAGATAGCCATCAGGATCAAGGCCGTCGGGCAGAACCAGCACTTTCGGGTCAAGACCAACTGCTAGAAGCAGACGAAGAGCCTTTCTGGCAGCCTTTCTGCCGGCAGTGTCGCCGTCAAACACCAAAACCACCTTTTCCGTGAAACGCTTCAACAACCGACAGTGCCCTGGTGTCAAGGAGGTTCCCAGAGTTGCCACTGTATTAATAAATCCGAATTGGTGACATGATATTGTGTCCAAATATCCCTCGGTTATAAAAGCAAAACCTTCTGACTTGATTGCTTCTTTGGCAACATCAAGACCGTAGAGGATCTCGCTTTTATTGTATAACGGCGTCTCGGGAGAATTGAGGTATTTGGGAACTTGCGCGTCTTTTATGGCACGACCGCCAAAGGCTATGGTTTTACCGTAAAGATTTTTAATAGGAAAAATTATCCGGCCCCGGAATGTATCGTAAAATTTTCCGGTTTTGCCTCTGCTGACAAGCCCGGCCTGAGCCATAAGTTCGGCGCTGTATTTTTTTGCCAGAAGAGCATTCAAAAGAACCCTCCACTCGTCCGGCGCTGATCCGATCGAGAAAACAGACACAGTCGCCTCATCCAGCCCTCTTCTT
>CAYWZR010000310.1:0-1633 GCA_964462885.1 uncultured Nitrospirota bacterium | reverse complement strand
CCTAGCCATTACAACAGCAAGATTGATAGCTGTAATTGTTTTACCTTCTCCCATAAGAGAACTGGTTACCATAATAGTAGTTCCTGAGTTTTCCCTTGTTTTGCTGATAATACCTGTACGAATTTTACGGTAGTTTTCCACATAGGGAGAGTCCTGCCTATTTATCGATACCAAGTATGGAGAGACAGAAACCGGATCAAATTTTATACCGGTATTCGAAGAGGTATGCTTTGTACCCGGTTTCGCTACGGAATCATCATAAGCATCTGGCAGATCAGAGTTCGATCCACCGTTTCCCGGCGGACTCAACTGCTTTTCTTCTCTTTGTTTAAGCGCTTCTTCCAGTGCCTTTTCTATTCTGCTCATTTGTCAAGACCCCATGCTAAAACAAAATTAACTTGCCTGTGGTCTTAAAAACAAACTCACGTGCAAGTACAACCAATATTCCCAGCACATAAACTGTTGACAATCCGGAAAAAACAATCCAACGACTTCTCATTTTAGAAAAATCCGGTCCCAATTTCATCTCTGGAACAACACCAATTACACGAACTTTGAGCATCTCTTCGACAGCTTTTACATCTCTGAAGGTAGGATTCAGCATATCAAGACCTATGGGAACTCCAATAGCAGCAGCAATACCGAGCGCAAACCCAAGCAGAATAACCATTACCCTGTTGGGCTTGACTGGACGAACCGGCAATATTGCAGGGTCCATTACACGAAATGACTCGCCTTTATCAGCGTCTTCCATGGCCTTCGACACCCTGGCGCTTTCGAGTTTTGACATCAGGGTATCATACATGTTTTGGTACACTTCTCTTCCCCTGTTTAGCCGTGTCAACTCTTCTTGCTCCCTGGGAATGAACTTGAGTATTTTTTCATCCTTTTCTATCAAACGCTTAAGTTCAGCATTTTTTGATGTAAAAAGATCTATATTGGTTTGAGCATCTGAAAGCCGTTCTCTTATTTGCTGGTAAATAGGGTTTATACCTACTTCCTGGTTTTCAAGGGGTTTTTCCTGAACCCTGCCTCCGCTCTTAAAAAAATCCTCAAGCTCTTTAATCTCATTTTTAAGTCTTACAACTTCCGGATGCCTGTAGGTGTACTGAGACAGCAGGATATTAAGCCTGGTTTTTGCCTCACTTATACGTCTTTCGAGGTTGGAAGTTTCAGTGCCCCTAGAGAGAAGAGTCACTGCCAGCGGCTCTTCCCCTTTAAGCTGTGACTCAAGGCTTTCCTTTTCTCTGATATGGCCTTTAAGCATAAGTTCAGACTCTGCAAGCTGTGCCTTTAATCTACGAATACGTTCTAGCAAAGCCCCTTCGTTTATGCTTAGAACTCCTGGATTCCTCTCCTTAAAAAGCCGGAGCAGACGGTCAGACTCATCCAGCCTTTCCTTATAAACCATAATCTGCTCCTGTATAAAATCAATAGCCTTGTAGGTTTCTCCCCTTGCTGATCCCATATTGGCTTCTATGTAGGTATTTACCAGGGCATTGACAACATCTCTTACGATTGTTGGATCCTCTCCTCTGTATGATACTTCAAATAAATCATTACCTTGCACCTTGATAGATATTGTTTTTTGCATACCTTCTATAAGCCGTTCATACTGTGCGTCGTTTTCAAC
>CAYWZR010000309.1:0-1646 GCA_964462885.1 uncultured Nitrospirota bacterium | reverse complement strand
ATCAAAGGAGAAATTTATCAAATCAAGGTTTTTGTAAATCTCGTCGATCCTCTTTGTTACAAGCGCTCCGTTTGTAACAAGCCTTGCCATCATTCCTCTTTTCTTAATTCTTTCCAGGATAAGCGGCAGATCTTTTCTTACAAGGGGTTCACCGCCACTTATGGCATAGGCGACACAACCCATGTCAGCCACTTCATCCACAAGTCTTAATACTTGGTCGGTGTCAAGCTCCTTGACATTGTCTTGCCATAACGAGCAATAAGAGCACTTATAATTACATTTGTGGGTAATCCGATGCCCGACTTTTATCAGGTTTCTTTTCTTGAATAGCTTGAACTGAACTGCTGCATTCAGCACTCTGGAGGTTCTTTTTAACATGAGTTTAGGTTATATGTCCGAAATTAATCATTGATAAAACAATTACCATGTATTAAGAAACACATTAAAAACTAAAGTCAACTTAAGCCCAAATTGGCTTATTAGATGGAAATTAGCATCTTTTCTGTTTTAACCTTGTAAAAGACCTTGTAAAAGAGCCGCCAATGAAAAGCTGCTCCTGAAAATTATGACCACTGATAAAACATTCCCTCTTGAAAATGTGTCTGTCTCTATCAAGATCGGACAGATGCCCGTATTATGGTCCCATCCGGCAATATACATAGCTAATGTCGACTGCATATTTTACGGAGATACAGAGAAAACCAGGCATTTGCAACAAAATGTTGCAGGGTTCCAGGGTTACGGCGCCAGGCTGACTCCTGTTCTTAATCTTCTTTACGGCGGGAACGATAATAATCTTTTGCTTTTAAATGATTCTCCGGATCCGGCCGCTCTTGAATACTTCGAAAAAGTTCTCGGACTTGTGCTGCCCGAGACTATCGTGCTTGGGCAGTACGGATGCCGTACACTGCCGATGAACATCCACGAAAACCCGGATATTATGGATATAATCAAAAATCACCCGGTCGGGCTAATCGACGGATATGTAACCGACATACAGCTGGAAAAACTGGCTGTACAACTAAAAAAGGATCTGACTAACAGTCATGAAGCAAGCAGGCAGGCCAACAACAAAATTCTTTTACATCGGTTCATTGTAGATTCCAAACTTCCTACTTTTGATGGCGGAGAGGTACAGCCCGGGGAAAATCTTTTAAAATGTCTTCGTAATCTCAGAAACCTTGGATATGGACAAGCCGCAATCAGGTCTTCCCTTGGAGCCTCGGGGTTTGGAATGTTTATAGCCGACCTGGAGAAAATAGACAGTATCCAATTTCCGCATTTCCTCTTCACCGACAAAACAGTGCTGGCGCAGGGCTGGATCAAAGAGGGTCGGAAAGAAATAGAGAACCTTATATCTCCGAGCGTACAGTTTTTCTGCGATAAGAATCACCAGATCACAATATTCGATATAACCGAACAGCTCCTCAGCCGAAGTTTTGTTCACGAGGGAAACATCTCTCCTCCAATGAATTTTGCTCCATACCATGGAGATGAAATCTATGACGAGATAATCAGGCAGTCGGTGCAAGTAACAAAATGGATCGCCTCCACCGGATACAAGGGGACAGGAAGTATAGACTTTCTAGTTTTTCATATGGCCGGACAATTACAAGTTTATGTATGCGAGGTAAACGCCAGGGTAA
>CAYWZR010000308.1:0-1649 GCA_964462885.1 uncultured Nitrospirota bacterium | reverse complement strand
AGCGGTTTTAAAGAGTTTTCCCCTCTATTTATTAATTATATAGTCTCCATTGCTTTGCTTCTGTTTGGGTACTACATGGTAATCGCCATCGCTCCACAGCCTCTTAAGGGCCTATTGAGGTATATGAGTAAGATGATAAGCGGTTTTGCCATAGGCTGTTTGCTTTGGCTCTGGAACGCTGCGCGCGTGATTATTTTTGATAATAAAAAACATAAATAGTCGGGGTGTTGAAGATATGAATATGTATAGGCAAGTTATTGAAATAATTATAAATTTTAAAAAAATGACTGGCGCATTGGATGCGCCGGTCATTGCACCGGGCAAAAGCAATAAAAAATGAAGATATTAACAGTTCAAGAATTAGCGGAAATAATCAATGTAAAGGTTAAAACGCTTTACCAATGGGCGGAATTGGGACAAATCCCCTGCATTAAAATGCACGGCGCGTTAAGGTTTGATTTAGACGATATAAAGGAGTGGATGAAGTCCTGTAAAAAAGAGCCTACGTCAGGCTATAATCCAATAACTCAGGCCAGAGGTCCCAGAAAAGGAGGCAATAGTTAATATGGGACTTTACCGAAGAGGTAAAATTTACTGGTATAGCATCACATAGGAAGGAAAAAGGATGCAGGCATCACTAACGACTGACAACAAAAGACTTGCTGAAAAGCTTTATGCCAAGGTATTGACCGACATAGTGGAAGGCCGGTATTTCGAGAAGGCGGAAGCAAAGAAGCGTATCTTTGAAAACCTGAAAGAGCGTTATATGAATGACCATTCAAAAGTGAATAAGGCCGTAAAATCATCTATCAGGGATGAAAGCTTGTTTAGACATCTTTCGGACGGTTTTAAGGGAATGACATTGGCCCAGATCACACCTGCCAGAATATCGGACTACAAGTCATACAGAAAAGCGGAAGGGGCAAAGGTTGCAACCATAGCGAGGGAACTTGAGGTCTTGAGGCATGCCCTAAACCTTGCGCTAAGGGAATGGGAGTGGATTTATAAAAATCCGTTTGAAAAGGTGAGGATAGAAAAGCCTAACAACAAGATTGAAAGATGGCTGACCACTGAAGAAGAGCAGGATTTGTTAAAGGCTTCACTTCCCTGGTTAAGGGAAATAATCATCTTTGCCTTAAACACAGGTATGCGTCAAAACGAGATACTTACCCTTAAATGGCCTCAGATTGACCTGAGGCGGAGAACTGCCACGTTACTTGTCACAAAGAACAAGGAAATAAGGACTGTTCCGCTCAATCAGGCAGCCACAGGGCTTTTAGAGTCAATGGGCAGGGGGAGAAGCATATCGGGCTATGTCTTTACATCCCAGGCAGGAACAAAGATCGATGCAAGGAATGTTTTGAGGGCATACTATTCAGCAAGAAAGGCAGCAAAGCTTGAAGATGTGAGGTTTCATGATTTAAGACATACATTTGCTACCCGGCTGGTTCAGTCCGGGGTAGATCTGTATGTAGTAAAGGAACTTCTCGGTCATAAATCGATTACTATGACCATGAGATATTCCCATCATAATCCGGAAAGTCTGCGCTCGGGAGTTGAAATACTGGATAAGTGTTACAATTCTGCTACAGTGGGCAAAAAAGAAGGCTTAGAGAAAGCTCTAAGCCTTTGATTTTATTGGTAGCGGG
>CAYWZR010000307.1:0-1747 GCA_964462885.1 uncultured Nitrospirota bacterium | reverse complement strand
CAGGTTATATTCCCGGGTGCCACGCTCATCACAATGGCCTTCGACAGTAACCTTAACATCGGCATGGGCCACAAGCCATGCGGCCTGTGCCTGTAATCCGGAACGACCATCTGAGGAGAGGTCATAACGGTCATACCCAAAATAGACCAGCGCATTATCCGCCGCCATATCCAAAGATTCCTGCGTCGCAGGGTCTACCATCACGGTTTCAACCTGAACATCTTCTGTTGGTTTGGCTATTACTTCTTGTTGTTTCTCAAATCAGCGAACGAATAGTTGGAATACGTGCTCCGGATATTAATGTATAGAAAAAAAGCGGGGGTAAGGAAAGAAGCAGAGCCAGGCCGGTGGCAGTGACATGCTGGCTGAGCCTTAGATAAAGCGGGGCTGGAAGTCTGAGAATTAGCATACGAAAGAGAAGAAAAAGCGATGCGGACAAAAGAGTAAGATGTGTGCCGGAAACTGCAAGTATATGCGCTGTGCCGGATCGATTGAAGGAGTTCCTTAGATCCTGATCAATATCCGAATAGCCAAGAATCACCGCCTTTAAAAAGGAAGCTACATCAGGAGTGAAATCTTCTTCCATCTGGTTGGCAAGAGCGCTGCGTAACGCAAAAAAAGCTCCCCACAAGGATTTCCCCTCCTTAATGACAAGGACATCCCGAGACCATACACGGTAGAAAACTCCCTGCCGGCGAAGCCTGTCACCGTAATTCGTCATGCCCGGATTTAAAAAACCCCTTGGCTCTTTAAGCTTTCCCTCCAGCTTTACCAAGTCGCCGTAACGAACTGGCGAACCCTTTTCTGTAGTTACACGAACCTGGCCGAAATTAGAGGTATTTATCATAAATCGAACCCGGTCGCGTCGGATGTCCGGGACAGAAACGACTTTGCCCTCAAGCGTAATCATCTCTTCGGGTGGCGTGGATGGCGGAGGAAGGGGCTGGCGTAAATATGCGTATAAAAATCCGGCAAGAAAAACAATAGAAATCGCGCCAAGAGTCTTAAAAAACAGATAGGTTGAGGGGGCACTCTCAGTATCGAACCAAGAAGAAAACCAATTACGAAGGAAAAAAAGCAGAATAACGCCGGAAGCTAAACCTGGAATAATACGCAGGTATCGAAAGAGAAGAAACGAGATAATACCGCCAAGGAATGCTGTTAGGGCTAAGGGGAGCGGAGCCCTCATAATCAGACTACCAACTGCTATTATTCCATACGGCTCTCTTTATAACCTCAGCCACTTCATCAGCAACGGCTTTTATGTGGTCCAGGTTTTCTCCCTCCACCATCACTCGCACCTTTGGCTCGGTGCCTGATGGCCGTACAAGTATGCGTCCGTCCTCGAGGTTTTGCCGTGCATTATCAATAGCCGCCTGTATTTCCGGAAAATCATCCAAGGGACGCTGCATGGGTACTTTGACATTAATCAAAAGTTGAGGATAAAGCTTTATGGGAGCCACAAGTTCGGAAAGAGATTTTCCGGTGCTTTTAATTATTGACATTATCTTCAGTGCTGTAACAGGACCATCACCTGTGGTGTTGTCGTCCATAAAAATAACATGGCCCGACTGCTCGCCGCCAAGGTTATAGCCGCCCTCAATCATTTTCTCAGAAACATAACGATCACCCACCTGTGTGCGAATCATCTGTATACCGTTTTTTTCAAGGTAGCGATCCAGTCCAATGTTACTCATAACCGTGGGCACCAAAGTGTCCCTGTTAAGCAGTACGGCTGTCTTCAGGC
>CAYWZR010000306.1:0-1774 GCA_964462885.1 uncultured Nitrospirota bacterium | reverse complement strand
ATATGTCATCAAACAAGAAATACTGGAAAAGTGTTGAAGAGCTAAATGAAAGCAGCAGCTCAATGGTTGAGGCTTTAAAGCATAAAGAATTTGTGCAAGAGATTCCTGTAGATGAATTTTTAGGCGATAAAAATACTTTAGAATCATCTTCTACTTCACGTCGTGATTTCTTAAAGTATGTAGGGTTTAGTACAGCAGCAGTATCATTAGCAGCTTGCGAAGGACCAGTAATTAAGTCTATTCCTTATGTAGTTCAACCAGATCAAATTATTCCTGGTGTTGCAAACTATTATGCAACTGCCATTGCCAACGGATTTGATTTTGCTAATGTTTTAGTTAAAACGCGTGAAGGACGTCCAATTAAAATCGAAAATAACGATTTAGCAGCTAGTAATGCTAATGCTAGAGTGCAAGCTTCGGTTTTAGATTTATACGATAGTTTAAGAGTAGCAGGTCCTTTAAAAGATGGTGAAGCTATTTCTTGGGATGATTTTGATGCTGAAATAGCTCAAAAGTTAAGCGTGCTAAAGGATAGTGGAAAAGATATTGTTTTATTAACTCAAACTTTTGCAAGTCCATCTACATCAAAATTAATTTCAGAATTTACTGAAAGATATGGTAATGTTCGTCATGTAGTATATGATGCTATTTCAGAATCTTCTGCTGTTGAAGCTTACCAAAACAAATATGGAGAACGAGGTCTAGTAAATTACGATTTTTCTAAAGCTAGTACTATTGTTTCTGTTGGAGCAGACTTTTTAGGAGATTGGCAAGGTGGTGGATTTGATTCAGGTTACGCGAAAGGACGTATTCCTACCAAAGGAAAAATGTCACGACATATTCAGTTTGAATCAAACATGTCTTTAACAGGAGCAAATGCAGATAAGCGTGTACCTTTAAAACCAAGTGAGCAAAAAATTGCTTTAGCAAAATTATATGGTAAAATTACTGGAAGTGCAGTTTCTGGAAATTTACCAGCTCATATTGAAGAAGCTGTAGAAAAAGCGGCTTCTGAATTGTTAAAGGCTGGAAGTAATGCAGTTGTTGTAACAGGAATTCAAGATGTAAATGCACAAAGTGTTGCACTTGCTATTAATGAAGCTCTTGACAGTAAAGCTTTTAATACTACTTCGGTAATCAAAACAAGACAAGGTAATGATAAAGCAGTAGCTAAATTAGTTGCCGATATGAATGCTGGAACTGTAGGTGCTGTAATTATGAGTGGTGTTAATCCAATGTACACATTACCAAATGCTTCAGAATTTGCTTCAGGATTAGAAAAAACAGATTTAACCGTTGCTTTCACTATGAAAGCTGATGAAACAGCTTTGAATGTTCAATATGTTGGTGCTACACCTCATTATTTGGAATCTTGGGGAGATATTGAAATGACTAAAGGCAATTATAGCTTAATGCAACCAGCTATACGTTCTTTATTTGATACAAGACAATTTCAAGAAGGGTTATTATCAATTATGGGTAATGACATTTCTTATCACGATTATATAAAAGATAATTGGAACGCAAATATTTTAAAAGGTAGTTCTTGGAGTCAAGCATTACACGATGGTGTATTTGTTGGAGGTAAAATAACTTCTGAAAACATAGAAGATTTAACAGAAGATTCTACGGAATCTGATGCAATAGTTGATGCAGGAGCATCTGCAAGAGCATTAGCTTCTACGTCTTCAAACGAATTTGAACTTACTTTATATCCTAAAACAGGAATGGGAGATGGACAACAAGCCAATAACCCTTGGCTACAAGAGTTTCC
>CAYWZR010000305.1:0-1787 GCA_964462885.1 uncultured Nitrospirota bacterium | reverse complement strand
CTGATAACTCAAGTCGTTTTCTGACACATCACTGTTTTTATCTTCATCAATAGACGTTTGTTCATCATCTTTTTCTTTGTCTTTTTCCTTTGACGACAGATCCTCTGGCTTAGCCTCCTCCGGTTCAATAATTTTACCTCTGGGGATACGTCTTTTTGAAGTCCAGCGTGTCACCACCCGGGAACATGATTTCCCGTGTGCAGAATAGGACAGTATATACCTGTGAATTCCCACGTTATCTTTATAAGAGAAGGCCAAGCGACCGTTTTCGAGTTTTGCCTTAAGAGTCGCTCTTAGAAGATAGCCATCCAGAGCACCTCCTCCTATATGTAGAAGTTTTGAGTTCCACACACCTCGCTCAGGAAAAGCTTCGGCCTGAAAATAATACCAAACCCCTGGAGCAAAGAACATTCCTATAACTGGCATCTTCGTGACATCTTTCTTTAAGATACGAGAGAGCCACCCGACTTTTGAAGCCTTTTTATAGCCATCGCCAAGCCCTTTATCCTCAAGCAAAATTACAAGACGTTCTCCATCACAGTAAATATTTCCGTATTTAGACAAAATGCTATAAGCCCGCGCATGCAGTACAGGACGAAATATAGCAACAGCAGATTTACCGCCGATGTTCATCTCAAGATTTACCCTCTGACCTGCATTAACAATATTAAGCGACAGAGAACCCATCACCTTACGATACGGAACAAGCTTATCGCTCCGGGCGTAAAGAGTGGAGGCATACAGCCTTTTCCCCTTTAACTTTGTACTGAACCGATAGGCAGCGCCCTTTTTGTAAAGAATTCCACGCATCGAACCTATCCGCTTGTCCTCAAATAAATGGAGCACCATACCGCCCCCGGAAAAAAGTCCGGGCACAGTTACTCTGCTATAGACTGTACGAGTAAATGATCCAAAAAACAGAGTAAAGAGAATAAAAAAGGTAACAAAAATAAGAAGTGGTCGGGGTTTTAAAGATTTAAAATATTGAAGAGACTTAAGATATTGAAAAGATTTAAAAAGATGTTTCATAATATCGGTTTTAACCAAATCAGACTAAACAAGTCCAACCAGTCAAGTTAACAAAACCAATAAACTAAATAAATGTTGAATTACTGCCTGATCACCTGAAAAAGGCCTTAGCATACCTTTTGCCGTACGAAAAAATAGGCCCCGGCATAGCGGAAAAAATTGCATTCGGTTCAAGGTAGCAGTGCAGGAGGCACCCTTTGCATTTATCCACAACTTCCAGGTTTCTCCCTAATTCCTCCCACAATTCTTTAAAACTTTTATCATTGAACGAACCGGTACACTCCTTGAAAAACTCGTAGCATGTCCCAAGTCTGCCATCCGGTGATATGCCGCAGCTTAAGTAGCCGGAAATACACTGCACATTAGGAATTCTAAAGGTATACATCGCATCAAGCATCATATCACTCATAGTAATTGGATAGCCGTTATCCCGTAATTCTCTGAGTTTTGAAACAGCGTTTCTGTAATTGTCTATACCACCGTATATCTCGTCATAGTGCTTGGCAAATTCTTCCGGCGCTTTATAGTTAAAATGAGTGATAAGCGGAAAAAATGTGAACGATTTAATCCCCAGACTTGTGCCATACTTCACCATCTCATCAAGCTCACTTGCAGACAGCCTGGTAATAACCATATTAAGCCCGACATGCGGAATCCTCTCGACCGCAGCCTTTATGCCTTCGGTTACAGTATCGTCAAGAACCTTTATAAAGCCCATGTCATCAGGGACATTCGGATTCATTGTATCAAAGGAGAAA
>CAYWZR010000304.1:0-1813 GCA_964462885.1 uncultured Nitrospirota bacterium | reverse complement strand
ATAAATCCAACAGCAGTTCCTGTTAATGCTAACGGAATTTTCCCTTCTTCCATAGTTGCGAAATACAATACTCTTACAGAATATACACCTAAAGCCATCATGCCAATAGATAACATAAAAAGTAATGTGGTGTGTTGGCTTATGATACCTGTTGCAAAAATTACACTTGTAATTAATGTGAATAAGAAACCAATTATTAACCATAAGGATGCTCTTGTTCTATCTGCCAACAATCCAATTACAACACCAATAACTGGTCGCATATATAGTAAGGATGTTCCCACTTTAGCCGATTCTATATCGTCGTAAAGCATAACATCTTTAGCATATAGACTATATACATCAGTCGCTTTATAACCAACATAAGCACACAAAATAATAATCATAAGCAACCAAACAGAAGGGAGCTTCATAATCAGTTTAAAGTTTGAGATTGTTAAAATATTTGAACTTTGTTTAGATGAGGTTTCATTCGATTTTAATGATTTTAAATAATAAAAAGATACAATTCCAATAAGGCTTACTATTAAAGAAGTAAAAAGAATTACATTTCGAAATGCTTCTTTACGCTCAATTAAAGATGTCTCAGAGATATCTACGTTGATGAAAAGTGAAAAAATTAGTATGCCAAATGTACCAAAACCTGCGGCAACTAATCCACGACCTCCATCTAAAAAACCGAAAGCAATTCCTTGTTTTTTAGTTCCTCCCCAAATTCTTGTAGCTTTTATCATAGCAGCCCAAAACAAGAAAATAGTTGTAAATCCCCAATATCCAAAAAGCATTTTTAAATTGAAGTAAGAAGGATACGTTGAAAGGTAAAAACCTCCTAATGCTGTTAATACTAGAGCCACAGACATTAGGATTCTTGGATGAAACTTATCTGCTAATGGTCCACCAAATACATATGAGAACAACGCAACAATACCATAAATAGAAAAGCATGTTCCCAATTGTAGGTTGTTAATGTCGAAAACTTCTAAATACGTTGGTCTGAATATACGTGCTAAAACAAAAGGTAAAATAAAAACAGCCTCTCCTGATAGAATAAGAATGATTATAACGTAAATAGGTTGTTTTGTTTTAGTTGTCTGCATTGTTACACTTGCAAAACACCTAAATTAAACTTTTTCTCAATAGGAGCATGGTTGGCAGCTTCAATTCCCATACTAATCCAAGTTCGCGTGTCTATTGGATCTATAATAGCATCTGTCCAAAGATGAGCAGCAGCATAATATGGAGATACTTGGGCATCATACCTCGATTTTATTTTGTTGTAAAGTGCTTCTTCTTTTTCTTTTGTAAACTTCTCTCCTTTCTTCTCTATTGAAGCTTTTTCAATTTGAAGCAAAACTTTTGCTGCACTACTTCCACTCATAACAGCAAGCTCAGCACTTGGCCATGCCACAATAAGTCTAGGATCGTAAGCTTTCCCGCACATGGCATAATTTCCTGCACCATAACTATTACCTATAATAATCGTGAATTTTGGCACCACAGAATTGCTTACAGCATTTACCATTTTTGCACCATCCTTTATAATACCTCCTTGTTCACTTTTGCTGCCAACCATAAAGCCTGTAACATCTTGTAAAAACACTAATGGAATTTTCTTCTGATTGCAATTTGCTACAAAACGAGTGGCTTTGTCTGCACTATCACTATAAATTACACCTCCAAACTGCATTTCTCCTTTTTTGGTTTTTACAACCTTACGTTGGTTGGCAACAATACCAACTGCCCAACCATCAATCCTTGCATAAGCTGTGATTAAGGTTTTGCCATAACCAGCTTTATATTCGTCAAATTCAGA
>CAYWZR010000303.1:0-1938 GCA_964462885.1 uncultured Nitrospirota bacterium | reverse complement strand
TTATATCTATTTTAGGCCCATAAAAAACTCCCTCGCCAGGATCCTCCTGATACAATAGATCTTTGCTTTCAAGAGAAGATTTTAGGGCATTGGTGGCGATATCCCAATGTTCCAAATCTCCCACATATTTTTCAGGCCTGGTAGACAAATAAATGTCATATTCTTTAAATCCAAAAATTTTCAGGATAAAAAGTGTAAAATCCAGCACTTTAAGAATTTCGTCCTGTATCTGCTCGGGCCGGCAGAATATATGCGCATCATCCTGCGTAAATCCCCTGACTCTTAAAAGACCGTGAAGCACACCAGAGCGCTCGAAGCGGTAGACAGTGCCAAGCTCGCAATAACGTATCGGTAAATCGCGATAACTGCGCATGTGGCTTTTGTAAATCATCATGTGAAAAGGACAATTCATGGGCTTTACTTCGAAATCCTGCCCTTCCACTTTCATGGGTGCGTACATGTTCTCCCGGTAGAAATCCCAGTGCCCGCTTCTCTTCCAAAGATCGAGCTTAGCCATGTGGGGAGTGTAAAGAATCTGGTAATCTGACTTTTCGTGTTCAACCCGCCAGAAGTCCTCGATGACCCTGCGTATCAAAGCTCCCTTCGGATGCCATAGAACCAGACCTGCACCGGTCTCTTCATTGATGCTGAAAAGGTCCAGTTCCCTGCCGATTCTTCTGTGATCACGGCGTTTAACCTCTTCAAGAAAATCCAAGTATTCCTTAAGAGACTCCTTGTCGGCAAAAGCCGTGCCATAGATGCGCTGAAGCATCTTATTCTTCTCATCACCACGCCAGTATGCTCCGGCAATGCTTAGGAGTTTAAATGCCTTTACTCTGCCTGTATGCGACAGGTGCGGGCCTCTGCAAAGATCAAGAAAGCCGCCTTCTTCATAAACTGTAATCAAATCATCTTGGATTTCGTTTAGAATTTCGACTTTGTAGATCTCCCCCTTCTCCTCAAAAAGTCGAATAGCTTCTTGTCTTCCCATCTCTTGACGCCTGAAAGGGTTTGCGGCCTTGATGATTTGGGCCATCCGTTTTTCTATTTTTTGAAAATCTTCTGGGGTAAATGGGTGATCGGTATCGAAATCATAATAAAAACCATCATCTGTGGAAGGCCCTATCGCAAACTTGGTACCGGGAAAAAGATCGGATACAGCATGGGCCATAATATGAGAAACGCTGTGCCTGTAGACTTCACGCCCTTCAGGATCATCAAAAGTGAGAGCTTCCGCACCTTCAGGGATAGTTTTAATATCCTTATTAAAATCTACGAGGCTGCCCTCTACCCGGATGGCTACGGTGTTTTTAGGTATATTGCTCATGAGAGTTTCGGCCTTATCTGTGGTTAGAAAAAAATGGTAGGCCCGGGCGGTTTCGAACCGCCGACTTCTACCGTGTCAAGGTAGCGCTCTCCCCCTGAGCTACGAGCCTGCAACCACGAAAAGATATAAGAAATGTTGCTATTTAGTCAAGAGTTAATGGCAAAACATGCGGCAGCAAAGGTGTTAAAGCTCCCTCTTAAGTGTTTCAGAAAAACGCAATAATGCCGATATGTTATATTAAATATTCCTTCATTATTCAATCCGGCGTTATCTTTTATGAATAGAAATATAATAAAAATTTGCTATTTGGTTTGCTATTTGGCTTTATTGCCGACTCTTTCCCTCCTAAGCGGATGTGGAGTTTCGTCCAAATCTGAGGTTAGGGGCAACAGTGTTGCCGGAGATAGTACGATTTCATACTTATTGCTACAGAAACCTGAACTACAGCAGTGTCTTTCCGAAAGTATAGACCAACTTGATGATGATTACTTAGAAGCAGATGAAATGTTTGCTGACAAAGAAGATACACTGGTTGAAGTAAGTGCCTTTAATAACCTGCCAGATATATCAGATATATTTGAAGGTACCTTGGAAAATACCTTAGAAAATAC
>CAYWZR010000302.1:0-1957 GCA_964462885.1 uncultured Nitrospirota bacterium | reverse complement strand
CGCCCTCGACATAGGCACGGGCCCGGTCGGCCGGGTCCAGATCGGCGTCGATCACACCCCTGGAAGGTGATCTCCGCTTGATCTCTGCGATCACGGCAAGACCCGGCCCACTGAGTGCTTCCCTGAGGGACGAAGGCGGCGGCATGCCCACAACTACCGATCGAAACACGTCGATCTGACCTGTCACATCGGCCGCGCGTGTTGCCGCACTGGTGAGGATCCTGTCGAGCACGTCGGAATCCTACCGCCGGGTAGAGCGTGGCGACCGCTTGTCACCCGACGGTCACAGCGAACATCGTCCCACCTGTCGACGGCGTCGTGCACTCGATCGATCCCCCCATCGCTTCGACGATCTCAGCAACGATGGCGAGACCGAGCCCTGAGCCTGCAGGCCGCACTGCCCGGTATCGGTCGGCGACGTACAACCGATCGAAGACATGGGGAAGATCGTGCGCGGTGATCCCTGGACCCGAGTTCACGACGGTGACGACGGCACGCTCATCATCGGTCGCGTGGCAGCCGACCGAGATGATGCCCCCCTCGGGTGTGTAGCGCAGCGCGTTCTCGAGCAGGTTGCCGAGTACCTGGATCAGACGGTCCGGATCGACGACGACCGACACCGATTCGATGCTGTTGGTAGCCAACTCAATCGACGCCATCGATGCCTTGTGCAAGAACGTGTCGACGGTTGCCTCGATCAAGCCGTCGAGGTCCACCGTCTGGGGACGTAGCGTAAACTCGTTGGACTCGAGCCTCGCCAGAGCCATGACGTCTTCGACCAGACGCGCGAGTTGTTCGGTTTGACCGTGGAGGATCCCGGCGACGCGAGAGAGGTCCTCTGGATCGACGTCACCGGCATCGAGTGCCTCGGCGTAGCCCGAGATCGTGGTCAGCGGTGTGCGAAGGTCGTGACTCACAGCCATCAGGAACTCCCGTTCACGATCGCGGACAGATTGGAGCTCTGCGGCCATCTCGTTGAACGCTGTAGCGAGCGATGCGATCTCGTCGTCACCCCTCGTTGGTGCCCTGGCACTCAGATCACCCGCCCCGACACGACTGGCAGCCTCCGATACGTCTTGAAGGCGTCGGGACAGCGACGTCGAGAACCAGACTCCCAGCGAGACCGTCAGCACGGCACCGATCCCGAGTGCGATGAGCAGCGCCGTCGTGAGTCCACGGATCGGGAACAGAGGCTCGACTCTTCCGATCGCTACAGCGAGCGTGCCTGCCCGAAGGTCGACCTCTTGGACCGCTACGAGCATGCTCGTTCCCTCGACGTCGACGGTGACCACGTCGCCGTCACCGACGCCGTCTGGGAGGAGAGGGATGACGACGAGTGGCTCCGAGATCGGTATCCGTCGGTCCCTCATGAGCAGAACGGCCTCGACGACATCGTGGCCGCCAAGCAGGCGTGCGCGGTTGAGGCTCCTCTCGAGTGCGCTGCGGAACCTGGCGATCTGTTCGGCTGCGTTGCCTCCGGGACGGAATCGGAGATCTGCGAGGTCCTCGTCGATCAACGCCGCCGTCACCGATGCTTGACGGGCGAGCTCGGTGGACGCCCGGGCTTGCACCTGGCTCGAGATCGCCAGTGCGGTGATCAGGCCCATCGCGATCGTGACGGACGCAACGATCGCCGTGGCGAGAAGGATCTTGCGCCTCACGAAGGCTCGACCTTGTACCCGACTCCCCAGATCGTCTCGATGGGAAAGCCGTCGAGCTTCTTGCGAAGTTGGCGCACATGGACGTCGACGGTGCGTGTCTCACCGAAGTAGTCGTACCCCCACACCGCCTCGAGGATCTGGGATCTCGAGAGTACGAGTCCGGCGTGATCACACAGATACCACAGCAGATCGAACTCACGCGCAGTCGGGCGGACGGCGTTCCCCGATGGTGTGACGACCTCCCTCCGTCCCGAGTCGACCGTGAACCCGGCGATCGAGCATACCTCCTTGTACAC
>CAYWZR010000301.1:0-2008 GCA_964462885.1 uncultured Nitrospirota bacterium | reverse complement strand
GATGTTTCAGAAAAAATAGGTATAGTAATAGGCATGTTTATGTATGGTTTTATTGCTGAAATAACTGGAAGCATGAGATATTCCATTTTGTTTTTAATCACTTTTTTTGTTGTTGGTGTAATACTATTATATAGAGTTCCAAAAAATGCTATTGTTAATTAGTTTTAGTATATAAGTCTTTAATTATCGCTTATAAATTAATTGCTAATAGATCCCGATCCTGAAACTTTAGTATCTTCTCTATCAGGTTTTCCTCTATATTCAATATCACCAGAACCTGCTACTCTAGCTTTTAAACTTACATTGCTTACAACTTGAGCATCACCAGAACCTGCAACGGAAACAACTGTGTTGTTAGCCTGTAAACCAAAGCCATGAAAATCTCCAGAACCTGCAACTTTGGCTACTAAATTATTGGTACTGCCTTTTAGTGTTAAGTCACCAGAACCTGCAATGCTGCCTTCTACAGATGTTGTTTCAATAACTAAAACAATATCTCCTGAACCAGCTAATGATACATCAAAATCGGTTGCAGTAATTTTATCTTCATTCCATAAATCTCCAGAGCCAGCAAGAGAAACTTCGCTTATATCTTTAAACGGAATTGTAATTTTTATGGTTTTATTCCAACTAGGTCTTAAGTTTATTCCTTTTTCAACTTTAACAATAAGATTACCGTTTTTTACTTCAGTAATAATATGCTTGAGTAAATTATCTTCGCCTTCAATTTTAATTTTGCCTTCTGCTCCTGCCACTAAAATAAAATCCATAGATCCAGCACATTTAATGCCATCATAGTCTCCAGTAGTTCTAGTTTCTATGGACATGTTACCATTTCCCTTTACTTTTTCGTTTCCCCACCATTGTGCATTAGTTACATTAGAAAGCATAAGTGCTACTAATAATACGATTGATTTGTTCATAATTGTCTGTTGTTTTTTGATTAATATTTAATTTTTATTGAAAGTTACACTTCCATAATCGGAAGATATCTTAATAATATTTCCTGAATTGTTATTGCCATAATAGCCAGCATAATATTTTTGTCTGGACTCTATTTTTCGTTTAACTACTTCAAAATTGTCATAATTTCTTAAAGATGCATACTCTAAATCAATTTCAAAATTGAAACTGTAGTTAGCAGAATATCCAATTGTAATTTTCATATAATCGGATTCAATAGTTACGCCTCCAGCATTGTCAGTCATGTTATCTATTTTTAAAGAACCATAATCTCCATTAATGTCAATATTCTTGTAAACGTCTCCAATTTTTGCAGTAAGGTAATCCCCATCTCCAGTTACATTGTTAACTTTTTCAATAGTTAATCCACCATAATCACAGTTGTAGCTTATATCTTCTGCAATTTCTACTTTAGATTTTGAGTAATCTGCAATAATAGTTAAGGACTTTGTCTTACTAACTGTATAGCTGCTGTAATCGGCATTTATTTTACCGCTTTTAATATATTCAAAATAAGAATTGTTTGTGTAATCAAAAGTTATAGCATTATTATCTGCCATGAGTTCTTTGGTGGTAATTTTCCCATAATCACAATCAATTTTTGCATGACCTTCTAGTTTATCTAGGTTAATATTCCCGTAGTCATTGCTTATATCAACATTGTTTGTGATTGGCATTTTAATAACATAATTAATTTTTATATTTACATTATTGTTGCCCCAATTCCACCAAGACAATCTATTTTTACTAAATCTCGTTTTTGCTGAAACTAGGTTGGGGAAATTATTGAATTCTACAGTAATTTGATCTAGTTTTTTTTGCGCTTTTTCTTCGTTATTACTATTTGTTGTAATGGTAACTTCAATTTCTATACGATTTTCATCCCAAGTTACAATATCAATGTTTCCATAACTGTTATCAATTTTAAAAGTAGCATCAGGATTAACAACATATTCTTTGTTAATGGTTTTTTCTTTAGTGTATTTTCCCTTTAAATTAGAGTTGTTATTTCCTAAAACTAAAGTCGGAATTATAAATAAAATAA
>CAYWZR010000300.1:0-2069 GCA_964462885.1 uncultured Nitrospirota bacterium | reverse complement strand
GACTTAACTCATTGTGTGTTGATGTGGTTAATAAATGAATAACTGCCAAATCATAAAATGTACCTTTTGGCATATCTTCATCTGTTACAAGATCCCTGTTATTAAGCTCATCAATATTTGGCCAATATTCTTCTAGTTGTGGATTATTGGGCACCTGTGAAATTAATTTCACTTTTTTACCAAGTGCCGTTGACAATATGGAATTCGCATTCTCATCATTGCTATTAATAATTGTTCCATCAGGCAATGTAATACGAATATTATTTGAATTACCCAAATCGTCATAACGTGAGCGAAAGGAAAACATATTTGGCCACGTTTTTGGATTTTTAGCACTTACTATTTTTCCAGTATCTATATCAATTAAGGCCAATGTCCTATCTCCATCTATGCCTTTTTCAGTCACCACTGTAGAGCGTAATTCTTCTCCCATCATGGATTTAACTGGATAACGCCATAATGATGCAATTGTACTCATTAAATATTTCTCCTTTATGTGTTGTTGGCAATTAGTTTTATCGCCTAATACCGTTCTTTTATCGCCGATCTGGAGTTATTAGTAAAATTGACAGCTCCAATTTAGCATGTGTACCAAGAAGCTGTCAAGGCGTTAATTAAGTTATGTTAAGTTATTATTTACTGGCAAGCTTGAACTTTAAGAAGTACTATCCAGAGCTTCTATGAAGTTTTTTAGGAGGGGGAGTGGAAGATCTGAAGGCAATCTTAATAAGAGGTGCTCATAATTCATCTATTACTCGAAAATTACATACGGGACTGAGTTTTTTAAGTAGGCGAAGTTGGAATTATTCCCAACGCTTCGGCTCGCGATAGCAGTTCGTTAACCGCCATTTGACCTTCATCACCCAGGGTAACCGTAAAGTCATTAACATAAAGCCCGATATGTCTTCGAATTACGCTGTCATCTAGTTCTTGAGAGTGGTTTTTTATATAATTTTCAGGCTCGTTAGAATGCTCTAACGCATAACGAACACTAAGTTTTACCAGCCGCTCTACATTGTTGATAAGTTCGGCTCCAAGACGCTGCCTGGCAAGAATACCTCCAAGGGGGATCGGCAGCCCGGTTTCATCTTCCCACCACTGCCCCAGATCAAGCACGGAAACAAGACCAAGCCCTGGATATGTGAATCTGCTTTCATGTATTATCAGACCGGCATCGACCGTTCCCTCAGCTACAGCCTCCATTATTTCATTAAAAGGCATCTCTACTGTATTGTCAGCAAGAGATTTATCATAAAGCTGAAGAAGAAGAAATGCCGTGGTCAGCCTGCCTGGAATCGCAATTTTCTTTCCCCTTAGAGATTTTGGATTATAGGTCTTACCGGCAATTAGCAAAGGACCGCATCCTCGCCCAAGAGCACTGCCGGAGCTAAGTAGACGGTAATGGCTTCTCAGGTGTCCGAAGGCATGGTATGAGATTTTAGTTATGTCCAGTTCAGAGGCGAACGCCAGTCGATTAAGTGTTTCTACGTCTTCTAGCTGTTCACGAAAATGCAGGTCACCGCAGTCAATTTTGCCATGCGTCAACGCGTAGAAAATAAACGTATCGTTTGGGCAGGGGGAGTAGCCTATAGTCAGGTTTTTCATAACGCTTTGGCAAAGCTATGGAGCAGGACAAGTACTGCCTGTTGAACTTTCTGCACTGCCAGGTCAATCTTCCATCTGCGTTTGTCACGATTTTCCACAAGGTTGCTTATTCCGCGAATCTCGATCAACGGAATCTGAAACAGAGCGCATACTTGAGCAACAGCTCCTCCTTCCATATTTTCGCAAATAGCTCCGTATCTTTTCCGATACTTTTGCGCCTGTACGTTTGTGCCGGTTCCGGTGGAGACTGTGAGAAAAGGTCCTGTTTTAAAATCAATTCCACTGTTTTGAAGAGCTTTCTGAGCCTTTATGGTAAAAGCCGGCTCAAGGGGGAAAGTGTTGTAGGTGTTCTGCCGGTCAGGAAGACTCTTTGCCCTAGTCTTCAGAAGTGGAAAACCAATTGCCTCGATAGGGCGGTAAAGTCCCTTACTGGTCATTACTCCCTCATCTGGAAGGATTTCTTC
>CAYWZR010000299.1:0-2146 GCA_964462885.1 uncultured Nitrospirota bacterium | reverse complement strand
CTATATCGGATTTAGCCGCACCGGTCATGGCACTGGTCAATCAACTGGAAAAGTCGATTCGTTCGGATTATATTGATGAAGTAATTAAGACCGCAGACACATTGAAGCAAGGCGAAACCCTGCGCATGAAAGGTACCACTTGGATTGCCTCTGCCGAAAAATAAACCGTAACGGCAAAAAATACTACAGTCTGCGTAGTTAGAAACATCCTGATTTTTTCAAAAATTTTACGCAAAAAATGGTAACACAAATGTCGAGACTGGATTTAAAAACAAACCTTGTTCAAAACATTGTTAAAAATCTTCCCTCAGAACCCGGCGTATACCTTTTTAAGGACAAGAAGCATAGGGTTCTTTACGTGGGCAAGGCTAAAAATCTGCGAACCAGAATCCGCTCTTACTTCCGGCAGGGAGCTGCTCTTGAGCCTAGAAAACAGAAGATGATTTTTGAGACGGTCACCTGCGATTACCTGGTGACCGGCTCTGAGCTTGAAGCATTTATTCTGGAAGCCAACTTAATCAAGGAGCATAAGTCCACCTACAATATAATTCTCAGAGACGATAAAAACTACCCTTATCTTTGTCTTACCATGAAGGATAAATGGCCAGCCCTGAAAGTGCTCAGAAGGATAAAACGCGATGGATCCATCTATTTTGGCCCTTACGTTCCATCTGGAAACATGTGGGAAGCTCTGGCGTTTATACGTCGCACGTTTCCAATTCGTACATGCAAACACAAACTGGATAAACCTATGCGTCCATGCATAAAGTACCAAATGGGCCGATGTGCCGGGCCATGCGCCGACAAGATTGATCGCGCCGAATACATGAAGATCGTCAATGATGTGAAACTGTTTCTCCGAGGCCATAACCGGGAACTTCTCGATCAGCTCCGCCAACGAATGTTGATAGCCTCTGAAGACCTAGATTTTGAGAAAGCTATAGAGCTGAGAGATAGGGTTGCTCGTATTGAAAAGGCATTGGAATCGCAGCGGATTATATCGCCAGGCCTTGGAAATATCGATGTATTTGCTCTTTACCGTGAAGAATCAGCTCTTAGTATACAGGCATTATTTATCCGCTCCGGAATGCTGACCGGCGGACGGGATTTTTTTCTGAAAGGCAGCCATGGTGGCACTGACGCCGAAGTTCTTGCCTCGGCCATTGACCAGTTCTATGCCAAGGATTTTCCACCACCAAAAGAGATACTTCTTCCCATGGAACACCCGGAAGGAGAATTGCTTGCCAAATGGCTTTCAAAGCGCGGAGACGAACCCGTTCACGTAAAAGCTGCGCCAAAGAGCGGAAAACGCGCAGAGCTTGTTAGGATGGCACAGGAAAACGCATTGGTTTCATTTAAGCGAAACTCTTCTAAAAAAGCAGATACGGCTCTTATACAGTTAAAGGAGGTTTTAGGCCTGAAACAGATACCGGAATGGATTCATGCATTTGATGTTTCCACTTTATCCGGCACAGAATCGGTCGGATCTAGAGTATCGTGGAAAAATGGACATTTCATTAAAGACGAGTACCGTAGATATCGCATAAAAACCGTTGCAGGAATGGACGATTTTGCAATGATGCAGGAGATCATTTCCAGAAGTTACAGTAATGAAAATTCGACCCCACACCTTATTATAATCGATGGCGGGCGTGGCCAGTTGGAGTCTGCCCTTAAGGCTTTTGGCAAGAGTAAAGATAAAACCGAAATCATCGGACTTGCCAAAATGCGCAAAAACATTGACCTTCCTGAACGAGTGTTTACTCCCGGGCAAAAACATGCTATAAAACTGGATACGACCAAGCCAGCTACGCATATTCTACAAAGGATTCGCGATGAATCCCATCGTTTTGCAATCAATTACCACCGCCAGCTTCGGGCAGCACGAAGTCTCTCATCTCCGCTTGATTTTATTCATGGCGTGGGCAAGGCACGCAGACTAACTCTTCTTAAGGCCTTTGGAAGTATAGAGGCCATAAGAGCTGCAAGTGAGGAAGAATTAGTCAAAATACCTGGTATTAACAGCAAGATCGCAGCAGACATAGCAGCAGGGCTGAAAAATTGATTATATGTGTTGCCTTGACAGAGGAAGTTCCAGGTGGTTTGCTTCCAGAAGTTCTCTTGAGGTAAGTATAGTTTCGGTTGG
>CAYWZR010000298.1:0-2176 GCA_964462885.1 uncultured Nitrospirota bacterium | reverse complement strand
ACTCTCATCGATCGAGATATTGATAATCACACTGTCAGGGAAAGTATCAAAATCTTTCTTTACATCTAGAACCTTTGCTTCAAGGTATCCAAGAGCGGTGTAAAATGAGATCATACGAGCAACCGCTTTTTGAAGCCGTGTTTCATCGTAAGGTTCATCCTCATGGTAGTCCATAACCGCCTTAAGTCTTTCATCCGAAATGGATGTGCCGCTGAAACGGATACTTTTGACTAGGACATTAGGGCCTTCAAATATATAGAAAACCATAGTTGTAAGATTTTTCTTTTCCTCAAAAGAAGCCGCAACCTGGACAAAAGGATACCCTTTACGGTGATATAAAGCCGTAAAACGCCAGGCCGCCTCTTCCAGCGTGCCCTTTCCCGGGTCCTCTTCCAGCTCTTCAAAACTAAATTCAGATTCCAGTTCTCTCTTGGAAACAGACTTGTTTCCTTCAAAACGAATTTCATAACGAGGTCCGGAATCTATCCGAATAAGCAGTGTGCCGTCTTCATCATCAAAGCGCCACTTAGGCAACTTTGCCCTGTAGTAGCCTCGCTGCTTCATATCCTGCCTGATTTTCTGAATGTCTTCTTCAAGGACTAAGCGATCAAATCGGTTAAATTCGCTTAGTCTAAATAAGGATTTAGCACGCGATAAATATTGACTGCTTCCCTCTATCCTGATTGACTCTATACGTTCTGCATTGCCTTCATTAACGGTTAGTGTCACATCAACAAAATTCGGGCGGTTTGAAGATTTTGCCGTGATTTCAGCTCTGGCTTCAGGAAACCCTCTATGTGTCAGAAGACTCAAGACCTTACGCTCGACTTTTGCGTTCAGATTTGCCCGAAACTCCATGCCGCGGAAAAGACCGGAAACCTTCAGTATGTCTTTAGATGAAACTACATCATCACCCTTTATTTTTATAGAGGCCACACGCTGTTTTTCGGTTACTGCAATCAACAGTGATGCTTCATCAGTAACCGAGTTCAGTTTCAGAGCTTCCACACGTATATCCAGGAATATACCTTTCTGGAAGACTCGAGCAACTCCATTTCTGATTCTTTCAGGGGTGAGTTCAGTACCGGGGTTTAAATCAAGGAGTTCAAGGAAGTAATCATGTTCCATTCCGTTTAGGCCTTCAACCGTAATGGATGAGACTCTATAGCCTGATATGTCTTCAACTGCATAGGCATCGTATGAGACAACTACCTCATATAGAAAAAGCAATGTCAAAATACCAAGTATCCAAAATTTAGAGTTCTTCTTTAGTTTACTGATAAAAATCATATCCCAGTCGAAAATAGTGAAAATTAGTCGAAATTAAAATGTACTCTGATATCTGCGCCTGTGGCTCCAAGTTCATCTCTCTGGCCGATCAGGGACACATCTCTTGTCAGGTGATATTCCAGCTGCACGGATTGTCCCTCTGTTGTTCCGATATCTGCGGAATATGTGACGAATAACTTGTCGGAGAGAAGTTTTTTGCTTACCGTAAGCCTCGGTCCCATGGTTCCAAGTGTTTTATTCACATGAGGATCCAGTTGAAATCTGTCAAAGCCTGTTAGGCTTATAAAACGTTTTTCTATGGTGTCTTGCAGGTCTCCGGCAAGAAACGATGCGGCTTCGGCCGCTCCTATGTTTTCTCCCATATTCTCCAGTTTTTTTCCTACAGTTCCTACAGTAAGAAGGGCTAGAATATCTGTTTCAGACAAATTTGGATCATCTGCATATAGTGTCATTTTAAACTGATCCATCGGACCCTCTAGGTTGAGACGCACCAGGTAGCCCTGTATCCAGGTTTCAGCAGAAACATTAAGTGTCGGATTAAAACGGTGCGGATCAATAAAATCAGCGTTTCCGGTAAGAATCTTAAATTCATGACTCCTAAAAAATATCTTTCCGGTATCAGCCTCCAGCCATCCCAGTATTCCGGGTTTGGCAATCGTACCTTTTAGGTACAAATCCGCCTTAAGCCGGGCTCTGGCAATGTTGTTCTCTACACGAATATGGTCCTCTTCTCCTGTAATATGCAGGTTTAGCTCGGTTTTACCAAGCCAGCTTTTTTTAGGTGCTAGAGCTTCTTTTCGTCTGGCTTTTTTCAGCCATGTTTTATAGTCCACCCTGCCTCTATAAACCGCTTTTTTAAATAATATATTGCCGTTTATCAATTTTC
>CAYWZR010000297.1:0-2178 GCA_964462885.1 uncultured Nitrospirota bacterium | reverse complement strand
ATGAGATTACAACGGAACTTTGCTCCCCTGGCACAGAGGCACCGACCGTTCCTGTGCCGGCTCCCCTTGGTATAAGAACAATGTTTTCGGCATAGGCTGTTTTTACAACCTCCACCAACTCTCCCATCGCTGCAGGACGGGCAACAGCCACAGGCCTCCCCTCCAGCATAGAGGAATCATAGCCATAGACCAGAAGGTCCTCCGGCTTTGTGGAGACACATGTAAAATTTGAAAGACGCGTTTTCATAAAAGTCACCTATATTAAGTTTACAAGGGGTTGCAGTACTTCAGAAATAGAGTATATTATAAATGAATAACTATTTGAACTGGAGGTATTTTTATGGGATCTTGTGGTAGCTGTTGTGGAACCGGTGCCGGTCCACATTCCGAAGGAAAAGAGCTTGTAGAATTTGTTTATAACGCGCACGGAGGTGGAATAAAAGATCAGCCCCTTCCGAATGACGGATTAAATACAACCTGTCAAGGTTGTGGTGAATCCTTCACACTTAAAACATTTCTGGGTAAATGTCCTAAATGTGGTGGAGTACATGCAGTATCACCACCAAGGTGTAGCGATCCTGCCAATATACAATTTGCAGGTGCCGACTATAAGCTTCCTGAATAATTTTCCCCAGGGACAGCTTTGCAAAAGCTGTTATTGCTCATAGCCTGGAAACTTTAAATAACGCCCCCAATTAAGGGGGCGTTATAGTTTATTATTATCTAAATCTTACGATGTTACCAACCTAAAAATGTGGAGATAGACAATGCCATCATTATTTGAAGAAACAATAATTAATAAAATGACAATGCGCAACAGAATGGTAAGATCCGCTACCTGGGAGGGAATGTGCGATCCGGACGGCAGACCCACAGAAAAATTAATCAACTATTATTACAACCTGGCAAAAGGCGGTATAGGCCTTATTATCTCAGGTTATACATTTGTAAGACCGGAAGGGAAACAGTTGCCTGGTAAAATGGGCATCTACACCGATGATTTTAAAGATGATTTTATCAAGTTAACCAGTGCTGTCCACAATGCCAACGGTAAGATTGCTGTACAACTGGTGCATGCCGGCGGACAGACAGATTCTGAAAATGCAGGCCAGCAGCCTCTTGCCCCATCCTCAATACAGGTTGATCAATTCCCGGAACTACCGGTGGAACTTACTAAAAATGATATCAACAATATTGTTACAGCCTTTGCAGATGGCGCCCGCCGGGCTAAGGCCTATGGATTTGATGCAGTTCAACTACACGGTGCTCACGGCTATCTCATCAACCAATTTCTTTCGCCGCTTACCAACCGTCGTACTGATGAATATGGCGGCAACATCGAAAACCGAAGCCGATTTCTATTTGAAGTCTACCGTCTGGTACGCGAGACGGTCGGCGACAATTACCCTGTCCTCATCAAGCTAAATGCCACAGATAATCTTGATGGAGGCCTTGAAATCGATGATGCTATTTATATCGCCAAAAAACTCTCAGAAGCTGGGATTGATGCAATAGAAGTTTCAGCCGGCACACGAGCCTCCAGTGACAAAACTCCGGTACGCAGTAAAATAAACAAAGTTGAAAACGAGGCATACAACTTGGATGTAGCCACTCAAATAAAAAAGGTGGTCAACTGCCCGGTAATGGTGGTAGGAGGATTTCGATCCTATGAAATCGCCGAAAAAGCGATCACGGATCATGGGATGGACTATATCGCCATGGCTAGGCCGCTGATATGGGAACCAGATTTACCCAACCGCTGGAGGCAGGGTGATCATAGTCCGGCCAAATGTATTTCATGCAATAACTGTTTTATTCCGGGTCTAAAAGAAGGTGGTATTTATTGTGTGACCGAGAAAAAAGAGCTAGAAAAAATAGCAAAAGGCTCTGGCGCTTAATTGATTTCTAAAGGCTATTTGACTTTAGAAATTACCTTTTGATATCGTCATTGGTTGTTATGGCGGAGAACAGATCTATTATTGAAGCGCTACTGTTTGCTTCACCAGAACCATTGTCGATAAAGCAGATAATGGGCCTTCTTGACAACGTCTCCGAGCCGGAGATACAGTCTGTGCTTGATACTCTAATTTACGAGTATGAGCAAAGGCAGGGCGGCCTTCAGGTTATACAAATAGCAGACGGTTATCAAATGCTAACTCGTCTTGAGTGTTCCCCCTG
>CAYWZR010000296.1:0-2208 GCA_964462885.1 uncultured Nitrospirota bacterium | reverse complement strand
CATAGATGAATTTCCTGGACTTAAGAGTAGCCAAAGCCTCTTCAGTGCTGCCACCGCCACCGCCCAGCTGAATTCCGGCCAGAGAGGCCATACCGCCAAACTGTGAGGCAAGCGATGACAACCTACTGCCCTTTTCCTGGCTGGCAGAGGCCAGAAGAACCTCCGCACGGTAAAGAGGTGTCATTCTCAGAGAGATAATAACAACAGCAGTAGTAATTAATGTCACTATTAGAAAAATCATCACCTTGTAACGAACAAGGACATGCCAACTATCAATAAGGTTAAATTCCTCTTCCTCAAGATAATACGACGGTGGATAATATCCCGGTGGAGGTGTAGGTGAGACATGAATTCCAGATGATGATGATGTTTCCCCTGAATTTTTCATAGAATTAGAATCGCTCATAATTATTAGCTCAAAGCACTCCTATAGCATACCAACTGGCCATTGCCAGGCCTAGCTGATATACAATTTTACTTATATTTGTAATAAGAGTAAGGGGTTTTATACGTTCGGCATCAAGTGGAACGACTATGGTATCGCCTGGATGAATCTTTTGCACCGTTCTGAACCATCCAGAACTATTACCGGCAATAACCGTTCCATTTGCGCGAACAATATATATATATTTGTCTTTGGCTTTGTAGGTTATTCCTCCGCTCATACTAATATAATTATCCCGGGTAAAATCCTTGTTGTAAAGATGGGATGTCGGGAAATTTACCTCACCAATCACAGTAACCTCTTGCGAACGTACCGGCACAACCAGCTTGTCCCCTCCCATAAGAGCTATATCCTCTCCATCTCCTTCTACAAGACCTCTCAGGTCGACTACAAGCCTGCCAACAGCTTTTGTTGCTCGAAGTTGGGATGCAAGAGAGCGCATGATACTATAAGAGGCTTGTCCCTGTTTGTTATTAGATTCCACCTGAGCCTTCTCAAGCGTGGCAGCTGCAAGATCAGATTCCAGACTTGAGGCCAAGATATCGATCTGCTTCTGCTCTTTCCGGCGTAGTTCCTCCCGCATAAAAATAGCGCCGTCTAAAAAGGCAAGTTCAGTAAATCCTCCTGCCCTTTTGATTAGTGATCGCATGGTCTCACCACGCGAGATGAGGTATGTTCCAGGAAAGCGTACTTCTCCAGTAATTTCAACCCATTGTTTCTCAGACCATAAAGGCATTTTTTTGATATAAAGCGTATCATGAGGCATAAGTTCCAGGTTTGTCTCGATATCACCCAGAAGCACTCTTTCAAGATCAACTGCAATGTGTTCAGCTTCTCTGAGTTTATTTTCAATGATATCGTATCGCGTCAATTCAGCTTTCAAACTATAAGCGCCTTCTGTCAATCCTCCTCCGGCTTGTATTAAACGGCTAATACGCATTCCTTCCTGCAGAGGATATTCACCAGGATCCTTAATTAATCCTTTGACACTAACCATAAGGGCCGGCTCTTTATGGCGAGCCTGGCGCTGCAATCGCTCCAGTTCGGATTTTATTAAAGCCTGCCTGTCACCACTTAAACTAAATACGTAAACTCTGTCACGAGGTTCAAGCAAAATATCCGCCGTTTCGTTTAAAGATACGGATAACGGCGCGATACGCGCCCCATTGTCGTATTCACGCATTATAAGCACGTAGTCAAGGTCAGTTCCAGGAAGAATATCAAGCGCCGCACGAATCAAGTCACTTAAGCGCATATTTTCTTCTAACGGATAAGCTCCAGGGTATCGAACATTGCCGATTAGGCTAACCACAAGCTCTGGATCACTAAAGCCTGCCTGTTGACGTAATCGAAGGATAACAGAAGTAAGCTTCTTGGAACGATCCTCTGCCAGCCCAAACACTATAACTTCATCCCTGGGATGTAAGACTACATTTTCGAATGAATTCGGGTCATTCAAAGCAACTCCCAACCTTGCTGATAAAATCAAAATACGTCGGTCAGGCATCTTCTGCCTCTTTATAAGAACATAATCCAGATCAGACTCAGGAAGAAGCTCATCCATAGAAGATATAACATCTGTAAGACGCATTCCTTCATGCCACTGGTATCCGCCCGGTCGATAAACTTGGCCGGAGAGCAAAACCACATTGTCCATCTTTTCTAGTACCGAGTATACGCGAAGAGTGTCTCCATCTCGTAAAACGGTATTCCAGCTTGAAGAGTCCATTAAATCCAGATCTATAAGCTCACGCTCATGCCGT
>CAYWZR010000295.1:0-2213 GCA_964462885.1 uncultured Nitrospirota bacterium | reverse complement strand
AAGGTTCTAGATGTAAAGAAGGATTTTGATACTTTCCCTGACAGTGTGATTATCAATATCTCGATCGATGAGAGTGAATCTACCCTTATCCAAAAGATTATGGTAGCAGGCAACTCTGTTTTCCGGGATGTAGAATTACTTGATCTGATAGCTATCAAACTGGGTGATCCTTACAACGAAATTGACATTGCAGATGCCCGATATCGCCTACTTGAGAAATACAACCAAAGCGGCTATCTAAACACTTCGATTCAGGTGGTGCAGAATTTTTCGAATGATATGAAATCGGCGCAGCTTGAATTTGTGGTACGCGAGGGGCGTGGATTCAGATTTGGTAAGGTCATTATATCCGGCAATGCAAGAACCAGGGATGCGATTATACGCAAAGAGCTTAACCTGCCCGAGGGTGATTTATATGACTACAGAAGGGCGTTAGCCGGCAAGCAGGCTCTACACAAAATGGGGTTATTCTCTTCTGTAAGTGTTACCCCTCTAGAAGGTCTCGAACCTGATCAGCAGGATGTGCTTGTCCAAGTGCGTGAGGGGCACTTTGGATCTGTTGATCTCGGGGCAGGATACAGTGACTATGAAAAGGCCAGGGGATTCATTGAGGTATCACACCGAAACCTTGCCGGGCTAAACAGAAGAATCTCTTTGAGGGGTGAATTCAGTTCGGTGGAAAGAAGATATATACTGAAGTACGATGATCCCTGGCTTCTACTTGACTACAAACTGCCTTTCAGAGCCGCTCTTATAAAGGAATATTTAAGAGCACTGGATGCCGACACATGGGAACTCCGCTATGAAAGTAACCGGACATCTCTTCTGGTGGGTATCGACCATGTTTTTTCGGATAGAGTTAAGGGCTCATTGGACTATGAATATTCTTTTCTGGATATATTTAATGTACGCCAAGGCGAGACACTGACCCGCCAAGATGTGGGAACTCGCTCGGTCAGCAGCATAAGCCCTTCTGTGGTAAGGGATACACGGAATAATCCGTTTAATCCCAAGCATGGATCCATAAACGCCGTGGTGGTTAAGCTGGCAAACCAGATTTTGCTTTCCGAAAGCGAGTTTATAAAAGCTACTTTTCAAAGTAGCTGGTATTTTCAGGTAGCAAGATCCTTGGTGGCTGCCTTATCTTTCAAAGGCGGAGCGGCTCAAGGCATGGGAGAAAGCGATACACTTCCGATTGAAGAGCGCTTTCTTCTTGGAGGAGGCGTAAGTGTACGGGGATATGACAGAGATAAATTGGGCCCTAAGGTAAACGGCATTCCTACCGGTGGTAACTCATTTTTGCTATTAAACACCGAACTGCGCCTGGATGTTTGGAAGGGACTTGGCACAGTAGCCTTTATAGACGGAGGAAATGTCTGGCTGAAAGCCCCGGAAACAGATCCTTTTGATCTGAAATATTCCTGGGGGTTTGGACTCAGGTACAATACGCCTGTGGGGCCGTTAAGCCTGGACTACGGAAGAAAGTTTGATCCGGAAAAAAACGAGGGACCGTTTGAGATACATTTCAACCTTGGACATGCGTTTTAGTAGGCAGGGATTTCTTATTGTTTTTTGTATTTTTATACTGGCAGAAGTGGCCAGTGGAACTGTCCTTGAGCGGGTTGTAGCAATAATCGAGGATTCCCCTGTGTTTTTGTCCGAGTTCCTTGAGTTTAAAAAGCACTCTCTTTCTTTAGACAAACCTGTCTTGCCAGATGAAGAAATACTGGATAAACTTATCAACCGAAAGCTGTTGTTAATGGAGGCGCACAGACTACGACTCGACACTGTAGGAGGCGAAAAGAAGAATCCCGATACCCTTATAAATCGTTACCTGGATATAACCGTTAGAACGTTCATACCGCATTCCTTAGCAAAAAATAAACTTGTGCAGCCTAAAGATGATGAGTTCAACCGCCGATTGAAAAAGAAAATTGCGGACCTGAGAAAGCAATATGACATACGAATATATCCGGAAATGTGACGGAAATGCTGAAACACTGTAGTATTATAATCACATTCGTACATTATCGATTTTGTTTGAATAAATGACTACTTATACTGTAAAATATAATTTACTTTTAACCAGGTGTAATGGCTTGTCCCCAAATAACTTGGCTTTTTTAGCACTCAGCTTTGGATTAGATTTGCTTGATCGGATTGAGCAAAACCGCAGGAATAGCAGGGCTATTTTGAGGATTTTGCGATTAAGG
>CAYWZR010000294.1:0-2240 GCA_964462885.1 uncultured Nitrospirota bacterium | reverse complement strand
CTGGTCGTACGACAGGGGATGCTCTTTTTCCCATGTATCTACCTGTTTGAGCCAGGCCTTCTGAAGTTCATCCCATTTAGGCTTGTTACCAGCCTCATGGAGAACGGTGTTTAGGTCTTTTAGTATGTGTTTAACATCACCTACAACTGGTATATCCACGCGCACGTTCTTCTTGATAGATGTCGGATCAATATCTATTTGGATAATCTTCGCATTTGGGGCAAAGCCTGAGGTTTTCCCTGTAACCCGGTCTTCAAACCTAACTCCTATTCCGATTAAAAGATCACAGTTTTGAATTGCCATGTTGGCGCAGTATGTGCCATGCATACCAGGTATTCCCATATAGAGTTGATTAGATGCCGGGAACGATCCAAGCGACATAAGCGTAGTGGTCACAGGTGCGTTAATAATAGTTGCAAACTCAAGCAACTCTGCATACGCCTCTGAGGCAACCACACCACCGCCAGCAAGAATAACAGGCTTTTTGGCTTTGGCTATTGCTGCGGACATCTGACGAATCATTGGCTTATTTCCAGTGATCTTTGGCTTATAACTTCTTATCTCTATCTTATCCGGCCATTTAAACTCACATGATGCAGCTGTAATATCCTTTGGCAGATCGATAAGCACTGGTCCGGGACGGCCTGTTCTTGCCAGGTGAAAAGCTTCCTTTATTGTATATGCAAGATCATTAACGTCTTTAACCAGGTAGTTGTACTTTGTACACGGCCTGGTGATTCCAACAATATCTGCTTCCTGAAAGGCATCGTTCCCTATCAGCATTGTCGGCACCTGGCCTGTAAACACCACCATAGGGATTGAATCCATGTAGGCATTGGCAATACCGGTAACAGTATTTGTGGCACCTGGCCCGCTTGTAACCAGCACGACTCCGGGTTCACCAGTAATTCTGGCGTAACCATCGGCCATGTGAACAGCGCCTTGCTCGTGCCTTGTCAGTATAAGGTGAATATCCTTATCGTCATAAAGTTCGTCGAATATGCCTAGTACGACACCACCTGGATAACCAAAAACTGTGGTGCCCTTTTCACGTTTCAGGGCTTCCAGTATAATTTGTGAGCCGTTCATTTTATTCATCTTTCTTGTATGCTCCTTGTTGTTACCTAAATTGAGCAAATTCCTTGCTTGACCTGCGTTATAGAACTGATAAGACTGATCAGACCGATTGAAACAACTACACTAAAAACTAACTCATCACAGCGCCAGTGCCGGCAGAAGTCACCAGTTTGGCATATCTTGCCAACCAGCCTTTCTTGATCTTTGGAGCAGGAGGCCGCCAGGCTTTAAGGCGCTTTTTAATTTCTTCATCATCTACAAGTAGGCTGATAGCTCTGTTTGTTATATCGATTCTGATTCGATCACCGTCTTTCACAACAGCTATCGGGCCTCCTTCCATGGCCTCTGGCGATACATGCCCAATACATGGACCGCGGGTTCCTCCGGAGAAACGACCGTCAGTGATAAGTCCCACTGATGCCGAAAGCCCCATACCGGCAATCGCTGAAGTCGGGGAAAGCATTTCTCTCATACCCGGTCCGCCCTTGGGGCCTTCGTAACGGATAACTACAACATCTCCTGCCTTTATCTTTCCGTCTACAATAGCCTTCATGCCAGCTTCTTCTGAATTAAAAACCTGTGCCGTACCTTCAAAGATCATCATCTCCTGACTAACCGCCGTCTGTTTAACAACAGAGCCATCCGGGGCCAGGTTTCCCTTAAGTACAGCGATTCCTCCCTGTTTATGGTAGCACTTGCTCTGCTCTCTGATAACATCAGGGTCGGAAACAACAGCTTTATCAGCAATGGAATATATTTTTTTACCGGAAACAGTAGGAGTATTGTGCAATTTGTCTTTCAGCCTTGAAAGCACTGCTGGAATGCCACCGGCAAAATACAGATCCTCCATGTAATGCTCGCCACCCGGAATCATGTTTGCAATGTGTGGAGTATCAGCGCTTAGCTCATCAAACCTCTCAAGCGGCAGCCGTATTCCGGCCTCGTGCGCTATGGCTGGAATATGCAAAACCGTGTTGGTTGATCCTCCGAGCGCCATATCCACCCGAATCGCATTCTCAATAGATTTTCTAGTGATAATTTTTCCCGGCGTGATGTTTTTCTCTATCAACTGAGTTATCCTGACTCCGCTTTCAAAAGCGATACGCTTTTTGTCTGCAACAACCGCAGGCGTGGCAGCACAGCCGGGTAGACTCATCCCCATG
>CAYWZR010000293.1:0-2265 GCA_964462885.1 uncultured Nitrospirota bacterium | reverse complement strand
TACTGACGAACCAGCGTAGAATCTTTCAGCCGATAGCTCACCGTACCTCTTATTAAGTCTAACCCAAGAGCGTCTGTCCCCCAACTGTTCTTACACGCCGATGTCTGGGAATATCCATAGAGTCCAGGATCATTCGCCTGAAACAATATATTCAGGGCGAGCATTGACAGGATGTATCTAAACGGATACAATATGGCATGAACGTTTTTTACCGCACTGCCAGATTCGATAAGTGGTTAAAAAAACTTCGTAATCTGCGGGCAAAAGCTCGGATTGCGCAGCGTGTTGAATCAGCAATGCATGGAAATTTCGGTGATTGTAAACCTGTCGGTGAGGGTATTTTTGAAATGCGCATTCATTTTGGCCCAGGTTATCGAGTTTATTACTGTCAGTCGAAGTCCCAAATATACTTTCTGCTTGTGGGAGGAGACAAATCGACTCAGAAGGAAGACATTGCCGAGGCAAAAAAAATGGCCCAAATTTGCAAGGAGCAAGAAAATGACTGAAAAAATTGAATTATTCGATGCTGCAGATTATCTGGATAGTGACGAGTCAATTGCTGAATATCTTGCCGCCTCCATGGAAGATCCAAATCCTGACATGCTTCTGGTCGCCATCCGAACTATTGCGAAAGCGCGAGGGATGGCTGATCTCGCAAAAGCCTCTGGATTGGGGCGCGAAAGTTTGTATAAGGCTCTGTCTCCGGGTGCCAAACCTCGCTATGAGACGATAATCAAGCTATTATATGCGCTGGGGGTAAAACTTACGGTTGAAGCGGTACACAACGGATCTGTCCAACCAGTATGAGCGATCAGGGACATAGGTAACAAAAAGGTCCAGAGACATGGGTTACACTTTTAGGCGTTTTAGTCTACCAAATTCATCTTCAATGCGCATATGTTTTTCATGAAATCGACCAATTTTGAGGAACCCAAAATAGACATTCCAGACACCGTTATCGATTTCTTCAAGGCCAATATATTCGCCTGCACAAACAGTAGAAACCGGGACCCAATTGTGGTTCCATCGAATACCGCCATTTGCGCTGACATAACGTGTTTCAAAACGGTCGGGATATTCTAGGGGAGGCAGTTTCGAGGGCATTTCGGGAAAGCGGGGTCAACGGGAAAGCGGGGTCAGGTCTTGCATTGAAGCGATTTGCTTGCTATTATGTACTTTATTTTATGTGCTGTAGCTGTAAGGTCTATCTAAGGATGAAGATTAGCATGATGATAATCATACTCCCAATTCTGTCCATGAGTTTGTGGGCTGAGTATTGAATTCGCAGAAGGGCGATAAACTTTTATTTACCACAGACCCACACGGACGGACACAGACGTTTTTCCGGTCGGTCGGCCACAAAAAAGTCGCTTCGCTAAAGAGTCATAACAGGGGTAGGTCATCAGTCCGGGCATCAAAGTTCTAACCATAAACCGCATCCTCTTCCATCGAGCTATTGCCATAGACACTTCCGGAAGTGCCCAAAAGGCTGTTGAGTTTATGGGATTTATTGATTTGTTGACATAATTTCATTTGTAGACGTCTCCACGAGGTCCAATATGGTCAACATAGATTATTTTTTCATCACGGCTGATCCAAAAAACCATGCGGACATTTCCCACTCTAATTCTATGATATCCCTTCCACTCCCCAACCATGGGTTTTATATCGCTTCTTTGAAGCGGCTCCTTGCCAAGTTCTCGAAGTAACTCTTTAATCCTTTCCCTTTGAGAGTCTGGCAACTTTCGTAAATATTTTGCAGCCCGTTTGTGGACAACAACTTTATACATTATTAGATTGACTCAAGATCCAAGTAGGCTTCTTTGTTCCCAGCGTCTCTATCTTTTTGTGCTTGTTTCAGGTCGCCAATAGCCGTCTGGTCAAAATCCAGACCCAATATTTCCTCCATTTCCTTGAATTCTTCCCATGGAATAATTACCTCTACTGGCTTGCCGTGTTCGTCAATAATCATTTTTTTGTGTATAGAAATCATTTTATTACCCCCCAAAAAACAATAAAACTTTGGGAATGTTGTTGCACACTATGCAAAATGTGAAAGAAAAGTCCTGGCTTTAGTATTAATTTGTTGTCCATATTAAAGTCCTTTCTGCTCACTGATTTCCTTTCAATTATCTGCCATTCTGCCGCAGCCATGAGTACATAATCTCATTATAACATTCTTGCTCCAAAAGAGAAAACTGGAAGAAAACTGGGGTCAGGCTTGATTTTATGAGTTTAGCTGCATTCCAACGCACAGGTGAAAGT
>CAYWZR010000292.1:0-2302 GCA_964462885.1 uncultured Nitrospirota bacterium | reverse complement strand
GGCGGTAAAATGAAAGTTAACGATAATGGATCAAAGAGCAAAGGTGTCAGTCATTGACATTGCCACTTTAAGAACCCTTTTGTCGCATATAGGCCCGTACAAGCTTCGCCTCATCATAACTTACCGTTCCCTTGAAATGCTCGACCACGGGATTGAGATCCCATGACTGGAGAGTCAAAAAAAGTTTTTCGATCTTGTCGCGTTTTTCTGCATTAACCAGCCGGTTCATATCTACTTCACGACCATCCATTATCAACTGTTCGATATGTCCTGTGACAGTCGATTGTGCAAAATTACGAGTATCTGAAATCTGCCCTATTGAAAGCCCCTTTAGAAAAAGCTCATATGTTTTTTCAAAGGTTTCGCTTCTTGCCTTCCTCGAAATTGGTTTTGCCGGTGCGATAAATAACGGTACCTCAGGAGCTGTAATTTCCGGGTTTTTATCTAGATAATCTTTTATCATTTTTGTAAAATCCAAGCCGTAGCGCTCAAGCTTGGCATCACCGACTCCGGTCATCTTTGCCATGTCAGGAAGAGTGAAGGGATAGTACCTGCACATTTCGTGAAGCGTTCTGTCAGAAAATACTATGTACGGTGGAACCTTCTGTTCATCAGCCAGCTTTTTCCGCAGTGTGCGCAGAATCTTAAAGAGAAATTCATCAAATGGTTCAAACTCGCTTCCGGTCTTGGCATGCAGTTTCTTTTTCGTCTCTTCACGTTTTAGTGCGCTGGCCTTTTCCTTGCCAAAGAGAACCTTCCTGCCCTTTTCAGTGATTTTCAGTATAGGATACCTGTCGCCGTCCTGAATTATGACCTCCTGGGCAAGAAGTTCATCAACTATAAAGCGCCAATGGTTTTTATCTTTGTGTTTGCCTGCTCCGTAAGTTTTTATTTTATCGTGCTGGAATTCGCGGATGCGTTTTGTGTCGGCTCCCGTTACGATGTCAATTATATGCACGATTCCGAAACGTTGATCCGTCCTCGACATGGCGGACATGATTATTTGTGCATCTATGGTAATGTCAACTATTTCGACTGTTCCTGCGCAGATGTCGCATGTTCTGCAGTTTTCACTTTCGTAGCGCTCACCGAAATACTCAAGTAGCTGCTTCCGCCGGCATACATTATGTGAGGAGTATTTCACCGTTTGTCTAAGCTTTTCCAGGGCTATTGACCGCTCCTTCTCATCAACGATCTGATCGATGAAATACCTGATCTTTGATATATCCCCCCTGCCGAAAAAAAGTATGCAGTCCGCAGGCTCGCCGTCGCGTCCTGCTCTCCCTGTTTCCTGATAATAGCCTTCGATGTTTTTGGGAAGATCGGCGTGTATGACAAACCGGACGTTTGATTTATCAATGCCCATGCCAAAGGCGATGGTTGCCACAATAACATTGATTTCATCTCTGTTGAATGCCTCCTGATTTGTCTTCCTTTCATCCTGTGTCAGACCGGCATGATATGGCAGGGCCTTAATTCCATGGCCTGAGAGGGTACTTGCCAGTTGGGAAACAGAATCACGAGTGGTGCGGTAAATTATTCCTGGTTCGCCCGGATGTGCTCTAACATATTCAAGTATCTGCGCCTCCAAACCCCTCTTGCTTTCAACTTTGTAAAAAAGATTAGCGCGGTTAAATGAGGCGCGTATTGTAAAGGGATTTCTGAGGACAAGCTTATTGATGATATCATCTTGCACCTTCTGCGTAGCGGTTGCTGTAAAGGCTGCTACAGGTGTTTTGGTAAATATTTCCGTTATGTTTGAGAGACTAAGGTAATCAGGCCGGAAGTCATGTCCCCACTCGGAAACACAGTGGGCCTCATCAATGGCAAACAGGGCGATTGGGGTTTCCTTAAGTGTCTCCAGAAAACCATGCATTGCAAAGCGCTCAGGCGCAATGTAGAGCAGCTCCAGTTTATTGTTTTTTATCTTCCGGTATACTTCTGACATCTCCCCAGGGGGTAGCGAACTGTTTATAAAGGCTGCGGTTATGCCGTTTTCAAGCGCAGCATCAACCTGGTCTTTCATTAGAGATATGAGGGGACTTATCACAACCGTCACGCCTTTCATCATCCTGGCAGGCAACTGGTAACAGAGTGACTTGCCACCACCTGTGGGCATGACTGCAAAGACATCTTTTCCACCCAAGATGTTCTTTATAATTGCTTCTTGGTTCGGACGGAAGTTTTGGAATCCGAAGACTTTTTTTAATGTATCAAGCATTTGTATAAAAACTTATCCTGTCTATGTAGAGTCTGTCCATAAATTGCCTTTTTTTATTTTTGTCATGCCCGAAGTCTTTAA
>CAYWZR010000291.1:0-2305 GCA_964462885.1 uncultured Nitrospirota bacterium | reverse complement strand
CCTTTTTTTATTTTTGTCATGCCCGAAGTCTTTAATCTGGCATCCAGAACTCATTTAAAAGACTGGATTCCGGCTTAAGGATTGCCGGAATGACAGATAGAGAGACTGAATTTATAGACAGAGTCTATTTATAACTAAATGTTGTCAGTCAACAGTGTCCCCTCAAGGTCTCCGTCTTTTGTGAGCCGGATCGTGTCTCCACCCGGCAATATATCATAATTACCGACATCTAGGTCTTCTGAAAGGACCCCTTCTCTTAAGAATCCGTTTTCGTGAAATAACGAAATAGTATCGCTTTTAAGGGAAATCTCCTGGACAGTTGTATCACAAGAAATTGTGCAACCAGCAAGCATGTTATTTTCGTGAAACCATACCATTGTTTCTTTTTTACAAGGTATGCCATAAAGAATTGTGTTCTGCCTCAAAAATCCGGCCTTTAACCCGCCTCCAGGGTAAAGCCATACCTGCGTGTTTACTTTTAAGGCTATTGGTGTCACTGCCTCTTCGTCAGTCCCTGCCCAATAGGAGGACAAGCTTCCGTCCTGAAACAATGAAATCTCTGAGCCGACCCGTAAAAACACTCTACCTAGTTTGATGTCTTTTGCAAGCACACATCTAAAAACAGTGCTGTTTTCGTGAAATAAAGTAAGAGCATTTCCTGCTATATGTAGCTTTCCGGCCTCGAAATCCCTGGCTGGAATGCAGGCGGCAAGATTGCCGTTTGAGTGAAATTCCACCTCGGTATCTGCCTTACAGGGTATGCTGCCGCTTTCTATTATAGTCTCGGCAGATATATGGCAGCGCCAAAGCCTGTTGTTTTCATCAAAGCCTAAAATAGAGCCTGCAGAAAACCGGATTCCCTGCACCTCGGTGTCTTTGTTCAGGGTACGGGTCATTGTGATTTTTTCAGGATGTTTTTTGCTGTTGATACATCTTTTTCAATCTGTTTGACAAGAGCCTCCAGTGACTCGAACCGCTTTTCGTTGCGTATTTTTTTGATAAAGAATATGATAATTTCTTTTCCGTAGATTTCATTTGAGAAGTCAAATATGTGGACTTCCAGGCATAACTCGTGTTTGTCAAAAGTTGGTCGAAAACCGGCATTAACCACTCCGTTGTACTGTCTGCCATCAACAAAAACCCTGACAGCGTAAACCCCGGGATAAGGCATAATTTCGTGAACCGGTTCCACGTTGGCTGTTGGAAAGCCAAGGTCCCGACCTCGGCTGTCTCCGCTTACAACACGACCGGTTATTGCATACGGCCTTCCAAGCAGTTTGCCCGCATGCTTTACATCACCTGCATTTAGAAGGCTTCTGATTTTTGTGCTGCTTACAACCTCGTTTTGGACAGTTACCTCGCGAAGTTCGGTAACATTAAATCCCAATTCTTTTCCAAATGCTCTTAATTCCTCCAGATTTCCTTCACGGCCTTTTCCGAATCTGAAATTAAAGCCCACAAAGATTTCGGTTGCATTTAAAGTCTCTTTGAGAATTTTTTTTGCAAAGTCATAGGCTGTCATCCCGGATAATTCTTCGGTAAAGGGAATCATCAATAGAAGATCTATGCCCATCTCTTCAAACATGGCAACTTTTTCCTCGTAGGTACTGATAAGCGGAGGGCAGGTATCTGGTGATAGAACTTTGAGCGGATGCGGGTGAAACGTGAAAACTATGCTTGTTCCATCAATATCGCCAGCTTTTTTAACAACGCGCCGGATGAGTTCCTGGTGTCCGAGGTGAAGGCCGTCGAAGTTGCCAAGCGTTATGACTCCAGCTTTAGAACAGCATCCTCGTACCTGTTCCAGGTCGGTTATCACTTCCAGCTTGGGTCCTCCCATCATCAGAGAAAGCTTCCTGTATATGGCTTTTCCTATCTCGATTCCCTGCTCGATAAATTCCGGGCCGTAGTGCTTGCCGGCTTCGGTCCGGAAGGTGGTTTTGATACGGCGGATATACTCCAGGTTCTGGAGAAAGCGACGGTGCAGGCTTTCGAGGCTCGGTCCGTTGCCTGATTCCATCATCAGCCACAGCGTGTCAGTAAAGTTTTCAGGTCCCCACCTGAATTTGTCTGCATCGTAGAGGACATCACTGATAAGTTTTCCTTCGATGCCCTGAGGCTCTGTTATGGGTTTAAAGGCTTCATGATTTTTTATGGCTGTAACTATGTGCGGTTTTTGATCTTCAGGGATATCGAGATCCCGAAGTATAATCCCGGCTTTGGCGGCTCCTGCCAGTGCACGGTATTTCTCGATTCTTTTTATGTCGCGCAGTAGCGCTGCAATCTGTACGGCAAGTATAAGCTC
>CAYWZR010000290.1:0-2308 GCA_964462885.1 uncultured Nitrospirota bacterium | reverse complement strand
CATAACGCAGAACTTCCGGCTTGCTGTAAAAGCCGGGGGCATTTACAAGTAGATCCTTAAGGCTGTTTTCCGCCCTATGAGGATCTCCAGCTAGATGCATGTACTTTATGTATTTATTGTAAGCAGAATTCACAGTTCAGTTTTTTGGCACATATACATATCCCTTGATTTTTCTCCTTGCAAGCTCTACCAAACCAAAGATTTTAAGGTCTACAAGGCCTCCTTCTTGCTCGGCTGTTACAAGAAAGTCCATGGCTTCATCAAGAGGGACTTCAACCACCTCAATATCCTCGTTATCGTCACCACCGTTTTTCCCTACAAACTTAAGTTCGGTGGCAAGAAAAACATCCAGTTTTCCCCTTGTGGCTGCTGCTGAATATGGGCCGGAAACCAGACTCTCCATTGTACTTGCATGGTACCCTGTTTCTTCTTCAAGTTCGCGCCTCGCACAATCAGCTGGCGATTCACCCTGATCGTTAAGGCCTGCAGGCAGTTCTATCACGTAGTCTTCTATGGCAGGCCGAAACTGCCTGATAAGAACCACTTTCCTGTCAGAGGTAATCGGAACAATAACAACTATGCCACTTATCCCAGGACGATCGTATGCCTCCCACGTATGCTGTATACCGTCCCGACCAATATAGGTGACTAGAGAGGTTCGGAGGTATTGGCCTTCCCAAAGTGTTTTTTTGTTTAGAATTTTCATGAAATATAATCCATTAGTAAGGAGATAGAACTAATGTTATTCGGTGGTTTTGACGATAGGAAATAACGAAACATTGCATTTAGTCTCCTTGCCCGGTTTCAAGTGTTTTTGTAGCTGTTTAACTTGACAGAGCTTACTGTGTACCCTTAACTTATACGTCATGCGTTACAAAGTTCAAACCGGATTTACTGCTATCGCCCTGCTTGTTATTCTGGCAGTGGTAGTTTTTGTTCAAAATTCCACCAATTCTTCCTCCCCTTCACCGGCTGTTGTTGCGTTGGTGGAAACAAAGACATCCCCGGAGCCGGCTCCAGAGCCGGAATCGACCAGCGTTCATGTGCAAGGCATATTAAAACGGGGTGAGACTTTAGCCTCACTTCTGGGTCAATACGGAATTTCAGCAAAAACTGTTCATGATATTAATCAAGTAAGTAAAAAAATCTTTAATTTCAAACATATGCGCGCTGGAAATCCTTATGCTATTCTTCTGTCTTCTGAGGGCGCATTAGAGAACTACGAGTATAAAATTGACGAGTTTAATAAGATAATTATATCACGTGATGCTGATAATCCCGCTAGTTTTATCTCTGAAAATGTTCCTATAGTTTACGACATTCAGTACTCAATAATCACTGGAACTATTGCGGACAATCTCGTTAACAGCCTGAAAGATACACTTGAGCCTGATCGTCTAGCTATAGATTTATCAGAGATTTTCGCCTGGGATATAGATTTCGGTACCGATCTTCGTAAGGGTGATTCATACGAAATTCTTATTGAGGAGCGCTGGCTGAACGGAGTCTTCAGGAAATATGGCAAAATTCTGGTTGCGCATTTCAAAAACAACGGCAATTTGTATCAGGCCCATTATTTTAGCGGAAACAAGGAAGCAGCCGGATATTACGACGAAAAAGGGCGTCCACTCAGGCGGGGGTTCCTGAGTTCTCCGCTCAGGTACAGGTATATAAGTTCGCGTTTTTCAAGAAGCCGTCTTCACCCTATTCTCAAAACACGCCGTCCTCATCTGGGTGTTGACTATGCTGCCCCAACAGGCACACCTGTACAAGCGGCCAGTGACGGCATTGTGCGTTTTGCCGGAAGAAAAGGAGGGTTTGGCAAACTCATAATCCTCAGGCATCCCACAGGTCACGAGACCTACTATGCGCATTTATCCGGTTTTGCCAAGGATGTTAGCAGAAATGCAAAAGTAACCCAAGGGGAAATAATAGGTTATGTCGGATCTACAGGGCTTTCCACCGGCCCTCACCTGGATTACAGGGTAAAATTCCGTGGACGCTTTTTAGACCCTCTTAAGCTGAAATCCATAAGGCCGGATCCTCTTTCAAACGACCTTCTCGCTATGTTTAAAAACGAAATGCAAAGTCTTGAGGCACTTTTTCATGCAGCCCGTTATGCGGTTCTTAAAGACGATCTTAAAGACGACTCTTCTAGTTAAACCGCTTTAAAATAATATAGAAATTATGCAGATAAAACTATGTCCAGAATGTGGTGTCGAATACTTCGCTAGCGTAACAGAGTGTGCGGATTGCGAAGTCGAACTTATGAGCCCTGAGCAAATCAAGCAGAAGGGTCATCGGGTAG
>CAYWZR010000289.1:0-2309 GCA_964462885.1 uncultured Nitrospirota bacterium | reverse complement strand
GTAATATTAAAAAGTTACCCATAAAATATGCCAACAGATGTGACCGGTGTAGGGGATATAGAAAAAAGGGATGTTTTTCAAACTGTCCCGGAGGTGTTCTCAAAATGATGCCTTTTAATGAAGTGCTGAAAAGTCTTCCACCAATAAATCAGAAAAAGTTAAAGAAACTATTTCTTAATGGACACTGGATGAAGGATGACAAATGAGATTGAAATCCAGGTAGGTTTCCTCCAGGACTTTTTTAAATATTGGGGGTAAATATACCTGCAATATTTTTTCAAATGACTTTTCTTAATATGAGATTCAGAACGCTTTTCTATTTTTCAACACTGCTGTAGCGTTGTAACTGCTTGGGTACAAACCACTTTGGCTGGTTGTAGCCTATACCAATCGGGCTTGGTTTGATGCCCTGGATGCGTGCCTGAATGATAGGCAGGGCATCGGGAACATACAAGAAGATGTAAGGCAATTCCTCGGCAAGAATCTCCTGTATTCGGAAATAGGCCTTTTTTCTCTCTTCAATATCAAATGTCTGTCTTCCCTGCTCCAAGAGACTGTCGACCTCGGGATTTGCGTAGCTTACGAAGTTGAACTCTTTTTCTCCGGTTTTTGAAGAGTGCCAAATGTCGTACTGGTCTGGATCAAGGCCGATTGACCAGCCAAGCATTACCGCATCGAATCGGCGCTTATCAATGAACTCATTTATAAAGGTCGACCATTCAAGAAATTTTAGCTTGGCTTTTACTCCTATATCTTTTAGGCGTTGCTGGATGATAACGGCTGTTTTTTCGCGAATATCGTTGCCGATATTGGATAAGATTGTAAACTCGAAAGGCACACCATTCCGGTCCAGCACTCCATCGCCGTCAGTGTCTTGCCACCCGGCTTCGGCCAGAAGTTTCCGGGCTTTTGCCGGATCGAAATCATAGGTTTTAACTGTATTTTTGTATGGCCATGTGTTTGGCACATAAGGCCCGGTTGCTGATCGGCCCAAACCAAAAAGAACTGCTGATATTATTTCGTCTTTATCAATTGCGTGGGCAAAGGCCCGGCGAATTTTGAGATCTTTGAACCAGGGGCTTTTCATGTTAAAGCCGAGATATGTATAGCTGAATACCGGATACCGATATTTTCTGAACTCCCGCTTGAATGTTTCTGTGTCTGTCTGCCTGGTATATTGGAGCGGGGTAAGACCCATGTAATCCAGCCCTCCGGCTTTAAGCTCCAAAAACCTTGTAGCCGGGTCAGGAATGATTCGGTAGACGATTCTGTCGATATAGGGTCGCCCCTCAAAGTAATCACGGTTTGATTCCAGACCGAGCTTGGCTCCTTCCTCCCACTCTTTAAGAATATACGGACCGAGTCCAACAGGATTTCTTCGATATGGAATTTTTGTTATATCTTTGCCCTCAAGCAGGTGTTTTGGCAGAACTACCAGATTGCCCCAGCTTGACAGAGCAGGTGCAAAAGGCTTGTCGTAAGTTACCCGAAAGGTATATGAATCAAGAACCTCGGCTGTTTTAACCTGAAGATAATCTTCCTTGTAAGCGGTGGGAGTCTTTTCATCTATTATGGTTTTATAACCAAACAGCACATCTTCGGCAGTAAAAGGCTGGCCATCAGCCCAGCGCACGTCTTTTTTAAGATGAAAAACAATTTCAAGGCCATCTTCTGAAATTTCCCATGACTTGGCCAGGTCTCCAATGATTTTTAAATTTGTATCGTATTTTACTAGACCATTAAAGATCAGACCGGCCACCTCATGTGAGGCGCTGTCGCCGGCAAGCATTGGTATCAGCACCGAGGGCCTGCCGGCCATGGCTTCAATAAGAGTGCCCCCGTAAGCTGGTTCATAATCAGCCTCTTTGGTCGCACTGTCACTGGCAGACTCTTCAACCATTTCCGGCTTATCCTGACAGGAATAAGTGGCGCTGAGAAGAAGTGCCAGAATTAAGAAATTAAACACTTTATTTATAAAATTCAATAGCATATCACCCTACTTCTTAGATTGTATGTATTTTTACCAGGTTTTAAGCTTGACCACATCTGGAAGCTATATTATATAATCTCTTCACAACCACAAATACTACCATATTAAGGAGAACAAATGACTGACACAATGCACGAGGAAAAATTCGAATTCCAGACGGAGATAAAACAGCTTCTACATCTTCTCGTATTTTCCCTCTATACAAAAAAGGAAGTTTTTATACGCGAGCTTGTATCAAATGCCTCTGACGCGCTTGATAAGATGCGATACCTGAACCTTACAAACCCGGAGACCGAGGGAAAGGAGCTCCCTCTTGAGG
>CAYWZR010000288.1:0-2409 GCA_964462885.1 uncultured Nitrospirota bacterium | reverse complement strand
CTTATTTTTAAATAGTATAATATCTTTTAAAACTTAGCTACGTCCCCAACTGGCACGTCCCCAACTGGCACTTAGCTACGTCCCCAACTGGCATTGAAGTATTTTAAAACTTCCGTCCTTGTGCGCCTAACCATTACATAGTTGAGAATCTGTTCTCTCATTTCACGAGAAACAACCTTGGCAGCGTCGATATAGTCCGGGTCCATCTTATTGTGCTGTTCTAGTTTCTTTTTTAGTCGCCTGAAGAGTTTCTCCAGGTTCGGAACTCCCGGAATTGTGCACTTCTTTGGAATCTGGAAAAGCTTAAGTCTGGTTCGTTAGTGAAAAATGTAAGATCAGTTTGCATGTGACTCTCTACGAGGAAATCCTATTCCGCCTTCTAAATTCCAACTAATTAAACTAACCCACTCCATGGTGATAAAACAATAAAATATTGCACAAAAACATAGTTATTCTTGACATCAGATACCTTATTTTGATTGTATAGAACACATATATTGCCAATATTGACGGCATTCAAAGTTTACCAAGGATAATAACCCATGTACAATACAAGTGAATTTAGAAAAGGACTGAAAGTAGAGTTGGACAACGATCCATATATAATGGTGGAATCACAATTTGTAAAGCCGGGGAAAGGCCAGGCATTTTGCAGAGTCCGCCTTAAAAACCTGATTAACGGCAGGGTGGTGGATCGTACCTACAAATCCGGTGAAAAGATTAAAAAGGCCGATGTGGTCGAACAGGAAATGCAGTTTCTCTACAGTCAGGGCGATGAATACCACTTCATGAGTAGTGAAACATATGAACAAGTGGTTATCGGAAAGGAGAGTCTGGGAGATTCCTGGAAGTATCTTTCCGAGGGTCTTTTGTGCACGGTTTTGTTTCATAACAATATACCTATTACTGTTGAGGTTCCGAATTTCGTGGTGCTGGAGATAACTCAATGCGAACCCGGGGTTCGAGGAGACACAGCAACCGGCGCAACAAAACCTGTCACCCTTTCAACAGGGTACACCGTAACAGTTCCGCTTTTTATTGAACAAGGAGAACGTCTGAGAATAGACACCCGCACAGGCCAGTATGTAGAAAGGGCCAAAGAATAAAAAATAATAAACCCTATAAGACCCCGGCTGTGCCGGAAACCCAAAGGAGACTTGTTATGAAATTAATGAAATACATTATTGTAGCGCTTTTTTTATTCACTGTCCCGGTATCCGCATATGCAATTGGAGCCGAGCTGGCAATCGGCGCTTGGGGACAAAGTCCAAGCGGAACTTTAGGCTACAACGCAACTGATACTCTTGATCTCGAAGGAGATTTTAAGTACGACAGAGAAACCCGAGTATTTGGAAGATTAAAAATAGATATGCCTCTTATCATTCCTAATGTCTACCTGGTTGCAACGCCAATGGCGTTCGAGGGAAAAGGAAACAAAAGCCAAAATTTTACCTTTGGTGACGAAACCTTCAACGGAAATGCGGACTTCGACTCAAAGATAACTCTCGACCACTACGATATAGCTTTGTATTATGGGATACCTTTTCTGAAAACAGCCACCTTGGGAAAACTCAATGTTGAACTAGGCATTAACGCCAGAATTTTAGACTTCAGCGCAGAGGTAACAGGCCAGGTGACCTCAGGACTCACTGTTACCGACTCAACCAGCGTAACCATTCCGGTTCCGATGATATATGTCGGCGCACAGATAAATCCTATCAAGCTCGTATCCCTCGAATTTGAGGGTAGAGGCATTGCTTATAACGACAATTCTTACTACGACTTTACCGGCAGAGTCAAGGTAAAGCCACTGGGAATACCGCTTTTAAAACCCTTCATAGCCGTAGGTTGGCGGCAGGAAAGCATAAAAATAGATGTGGATGACATCAAGGCCGACCTGAAGTTCAGTGGTCCCTTTGCAGAGGTTGGCGTAGAGTTCTGATTTCATGCTGAACTGCTATCAGGACTCATTTCTTAGTTCTTAGTCTTTTTGTCAATTGTCAATTTAACACATGGATGTTTACCTCATCTACCTGATACCGCCCCTTAGCGGGGCGGCTATCGGATACCTCACAAATTACCTCGCTATTAGAATGCTTTTTCGCCCACTGAATGCCTGGCATATTTTAGGCATTAGGGTACCTATGACGCCCGGCGTTATCCCGGCTAAAAGAAGCGATTTTGCAAAAAACATGGGAAGCATGGTTGGGCAGCATCTATTGCCCAGGGACGACATAGCTGGCATTATCGAAAACGAAGCCTTTCGCAACAGCATGCGTCTTACTGTCGATAACACTCTAAACAACATATTAAACAGGGATTTCAAAAATGTAGAGTCGATGCTACCCGAAGATTTCAAAGACCTGTGGCAGAATCTTCTGATCTACCTGGAAAGTGCCGTGGTTGATG
>CAYWZR010000287.1:0-2420 GCA_964462885.1 uncultured Nitrospirota bacterium | reverse complement strand
TGAAAATGTTTTTTATTAAGGTCAGAATAACTGCGAAGATGTGTTAAAAGATTGGAGCTTATCCTGTTTTGTTCTTTTTAGACTAATTTTTCTTCTCATTCTCCCGAAAACAGATATTTTGGAGCGGAAAAAGTAGTTTTTTGGGCATAAAAATCCCTTGCCGGTAAAGTCCGGTTTTTTTAAAAACAGTATTTTAAGTTTAAGGGTTACATAACAAGTCTATCCCCCTTTATTGATTAGCGACAATCGTCTGTTGATGTGATGCTTTTTGTAGTATTCTTGTGGCAATAATCTTCATTTTGCACCCGCTCGTTGGGATGACGATTCGCTCGGAAGATACTTGGAGGTTGCGCTGAGCGAGCTACAAGTTCAGCCTGGATACTACGACTCTGGGCAAATTATCCTGTGGACCGGCGGGTTTCTTAATGTTTCGAAGAGCTTTGAGCTGAATTTGCCGGAATAGATCTTGGTTTTTCGCGATTCAGATCAATACAGGCCGGTCATCCACAACGTTGGCTTGTCTAACAAACGGTTCAGATTGTGGTTCGTTCCTCACACAATCTAACCTTATTCGTTAGCGCACAAAATAATATTCGCAATTACGCATCAAATTAATATATAATATGGCATCAAAAAAGATTCACATACAACACTTATGAGGTGAAAAGATGCCAATTAGCATAACTGAGGACATCAGGTCTATCACAGACTTAAAACGCAATACAAACTCGATCTTAGAGCAAGTTCATAAAACTAAGCGCCCTGTCATTTTAACGGTCAACGGCAAAGCCGAAGCTGTTCTTGTGGACGCCAAAGAATATGAAAAAATCACTAATGCTTTCAATTTGTTAAAGCTACTTGCGCCAGCCGAAGAAGATATTAAAGAGGGGAGGTTTGCCGAAGCAAAAGAGTTTTTCCAGGAGTTTAAGCGTGGCAAAGAAATATAAAGTCAACATATCGCTCAGTGCCCAAAATGACCTCGAACATATCTTCTTTTATATTGCTGAGGACAGCATAAATAATGCGAAAAAATTCATACTGGAATTAGAAAAGAAAATTTATAGTCTTGATACTTTTCCTGAACGATTTGCGTTAATTCCGGAGAATATTTTTTTCGGAACAAGCTACAGGCATATTGTCCACAAAAAATATCGAGTTATTTATAAAATAGACAATAATTCCGTTCAGATACTAAGAGTTGTCCGCGGGGCCAAACTTCTAGATTTATAAAAAGCAGAAGAAAGGCCCTAACACTTGCCTAAACTTGACCGGGAAGTCGCTGGTGCTTTTTATGTCATGCTATTGCCCCGGCAAGTTAGGCTTACCGTTGGTTGCGACCCGAAGTTGCATAATTGATTGTATAACAACGAGTTACAGCGTTGCTTATACCTGACGTATTCCCGTCAGTACCCTAGGGAGACCTGCTACCATTGCGCTGATGATGGGGTGGGAAGCTTTCCTGACAATGTACCAAAGTTGGTAAAAGCCGTGAGGTGAATACCTTTCTGGAAGTCTCTATCCGGATGAGGGCTAGGGTCAGAGAAATATGGTGAGATTAATCAAAGTATCGCACGCGTCGATAAGTGCCATCAGCCTAACAGAGACTATATAGGTCAAAGACACACTTCCCAGTGCTTGTGTGTTCAGTAAAGATATGAGTCTCTAACGTGCTCATACGGAATTTAAGTTACTGACGGCGTCCAGATACCACCTAAGTTTCTCATTAGAGATCAATTGTGCAGAACGGGGAAAGGCTGTCACTTCGCCATGTGCAACTCATGGCAGGCAAACCGTAAGGCATGCTGATGAAGGGGCAGAATTGAGAGGTTGGAAAAAGCAAATGTCACTTTGTAATGAAGTGAATAGAGTATGAAACATGACTTAACTCTAAAAGGTCAAGAATCTAATTTTTTGATTCCAAATGGAGTGCTGACTTCCAACAGGTGTTTCGTTGCGAGAGAATTTGAAGAATCTTCGGAGACAGGAACGCAAATGACGGGAGTTAATCCTGGTGCCCCTGTCGGTGACGTAATCAAATGGCATTCCATAATATGGAAAGCTATAAGACGGCAGATCAGAAGACTGCAAATGCGTATCGCAAAGGCTGTTAATGAAGGAAAGCTGGGCAAAGTGAAAGCTTTGCAATGGCTTCTGACTCACTCTTTCCACGCCAAGCTCCTGGCTGTAAAGAGAGTGACGACAAACAAAGGTAAAAAAACTCCCGGGGTAGACGGCATCCTGTGGAAAGGCAATAAGGCCAAGATACAGTCTGCACTAAACCTACAACGACACGGTTATAAGGCTCAACCATTAAGAAGGATATACATTCCGAAGAAGAATGGAAAAATGAGACCGCTCTCGATTCCCACTATATATGACAGAGCAATGCAAGCTCTTTATAAACTTGCATTAGCGCCTGT
>CAYWZR010000286.1:0-2442 GCA_964462885.1 uncultured Nitrospirota bacterium | reverse complement strand
CGTCCCTGCATACCGGCATCATGCGCGTAATGATCAGGTCCTCCGTAGTAGACAGCGACATTTATGGGGTCAACGTGACAAATTTGTCACGTTGAAAGACTTGACCCCACATGTCTTAAAGTCTGCAACGTAAGTAACAACTTTCTTTTAAGGTTGCATGGACAAATTCAAGGACTGACCCCGTTGCCTTGCTAGGGTACTGGTAACAGTTTAGTACTTTAGGAAGCTTTTTTATCCAATACTGACAACGATTTTGAAATAGTTATTGACAGGTTGGTCTTTTTTTTGTTATATTATAAGAGTATTAATACTCCTTCTAAGTGGAGGCAACATGAAACGAATCGATTTATTGAAAAGACGGCAGGCACGACTCAAGGAGGAGATTACGGCAAACCTCGACCTACTCATTGGGACTATTGGAAAATCCCCTGCAATGGCAAGTCATAACCTTACTACCAAAGTTGAAGGAAAAACCGTCTCTCTTTATGTCAGAAAAAACATAGCACAAAAGGCAAAAGAAATGACCAAACGGCACAAGAAGGTAAGAATCCTTATTCAGAAACTCTCTAAAGTCAACTGGGAAATCCTTAAACTGGACAACGAATAAGTCATGCCAAGGTATAAATATCCACCCCTGGACTTTCAGTGCCTGTATGAGCACAACTGCCCGTATCTGAAAGGGCTCTCTACAAAGTGGGTGTGGGATGAGTACGAGCGGGCAGACTTCAAGTATCATGAGCATCTGAGGATTATCGATGCATACGACGAGGAGTTGGAAACCTCACGTAAGCGCATCCTCTCTTTGGAGAAAGAAAACGCTGAGATGAAAGCAAAGCTTCAGGCTTTGCATCAAAGACAGTTTAAGGCCAATAAAAAGAAAGATAAGCAAAAGAAGGAGAACACTTCAGGCACTATTAATCGCTCCAAGAAGAAAAAACGTGGAGCTCCGGCTGGTCATCCGGGCTGGTTTCGGCGGAAGCCAAAAGATGTGAATCAAACAGTGCATGTTGCTGCTCCCGATAGCTGCCCTCATTGCCAATCAGAGGAATTGACACCAATTCAGGAGATCAAGGAGCACATTCAGGAAGATATTGTCCTTAAACCAAGTACTGTTGTTACCCGCTATCTTCATAAGCAGGTATACTGTGCTCATTGCAGCAGATCTGTTATTAAGGCGGCAGACAACGAACTGCTCAACGCACATATTGGACCTGTTGCAAAGTCCACTGCCATATATCTACGCTATCGCATGGGCCTCCCATACAGAAAGGTTCAGGAGCTCTTTAAGGATTTATTTAACCTGGAGTTTGTTCCTGCATCCGCGCTGGGATTTGATAAAAAGGCTGCTTTGAAGGGGCAGGAAATCTATGAGGATTTGCGCGAAAAGATCAAGGCATCGGCTGTCGTGCATGCTGACGAAACCTCGTGGCGTAATGATGGTATTGGCCATTACGCATGGTATGCAGGCAATTCTGATTTAGCATTCTTCCATATCGATCGACATAGATCTTCAGAGGTTGCCACATCCATTTTAGGTACAACAAACTTTGGAGGTGTGCTGATTACCGATAGGTATGCTGCTTATAACAGTACTAATCCAGCAGAGCGACAGACTTGTCTGGCACATATTATTCGCCGCGCCAAGGAAATCGCTCAGGAAATCTCACTTCTTAAGAAAAACTATCGTGATCAACAAGCTGAATCTTTTTGTGCCAGGATTGCCAAGCTCTTCTCAAGAGCCTGTAAAGTTGGACAGAAAATCTCTTCAGGCGTTATTGCTATTAATCAAACCCCTGCGATTGAAAAAAAGTTTCTCGAAAACCTCAAGACTTACTGTGCCAATGAGTTGAACTTTTCTTCTGCTGAAACTCTCAGATCAAAGCTGGTCGGAAAAGAAATTAACCAGCTCTTTACTTTTCTCCGCCATCCAGATGTGCCGCCAACCAATAACCAGGCAGAACAATCTATCAGAAGCTTTGTTATTTTTAGAAAAATCTTTTTCGGAACCCGTTCTGAAATTGGTCTGCTAACTCACAGCATCCTGCCAAGCCTTATCTTTACGGCACGACGTCAGGGGCAACATCCAAGAGACTTCCTACAAATTCTGCTAACTTCTGATACACCTACTGCACAGGATGCTCTCTATAATAATTCTTCCTGATTAAGCAAATCTAACCCAAAAAAGGTACTAAACTATTACGGGTACTGACGCGTCAGGTATAATCAACGCTGTAACTCGTTGTTATACAATCACTTATGCAACTTCGGGTCGCAAACAACGATAGTGCTAAGCCGACCCGGCCACAAACTATAACGAACCACGGACTTAGGAAAAACCGCCGATGTTTACCGGGTCGGTTTGAGTACCTGGTTACAAAATAATGCCTTTTTTTAGTGTCAATTTATTGTAAGTATATCATATTTGCATGATGGTATTTACTT
>CAYWZR010000285.1:0-2451 GCA_964462885.1 uncultured Nitrospirota bacterium | reverse complement strand
TGTTGGGCATACTCTAACTCCCGGTAGCTTAAATTCTTAAGTTCCTTGTATATAGCAGCTCGAACTATTTGTTCTACAGCAGGCCTATCCTGCCTGCCTGATTTGTTCAGCTTTCCTGGCCCGCTTATTTCTTTGGATACTATTTCGTATATTGCGGGGTGGTTTTCCAATATCGTATCAATTACAGCTAATTCTGGATTTAAACTCCATAACGGGGATTCAAATTCCAACTCTAACTCTTTTAATAGTTTCATTCCACTCTTGTCTCCTACATTTTCTTTTCTCTCATAAATAACAGAGTTATTATTATAAAACAAGGAGTTAGAATTTATAAACAGACTCTCATTAGTATGACACATAAACGTTAGCGATAAAATGTCTGGACAGATGCCAATAGATAGTGGAATTCGGATTGTTTTTCGCCGATTCTGATCAGCCGTGCTCTGAGATGTTTTTTCTTAAAATCATTCGCTTCTGTTTAATTTCTGGATTAAGATCAAAACTGTCGTTTTTTTTTACACTTTTTGAGTATAATTTTTTTTACCAGTCCTCTAAATGCCTATTTCTTAGGCTGTCTATTAGGCTTTTAATTATAACTTATTGTTTTTGCAGGTAAAAGTGTTATTCTAGGGAACTGTCTAGTTTCTTTACACTTTTGCTGTCTAATAAATAGTCTCTTTTGTAAAGTGTTTAGATATCAATAAGTTATGCGACTGGTACGGCTGTTGCAGTGTTTATAGAGAGCTCAGTGTTTTATCAAAAACTATTTTCAGCAAAACTTCAGCAAACTATTGCGGAAAAAAGGAGGCTTGAACATGAAAAACACAAGGGAAATTTGGGTAGCGGTGTTGGTGAGTCTACTGGTTTTAACCTTTTCGGGTATAAGTTTTGCTCGGCGAGGGGCTTTTGTCGAGGGGGAATTCATTGTTAAGTTCAAAAGTGAAGTTTCTGTTGCGACTGTCACAACAATTAACCGGCGCCATGGGACATCGACTCTTTCAGTGAGTAAACAAGGACAATTTAGCCGTCTTAGTGTTCCTTCAGGAAAGACGGTTGAAGAATTGGTTGCTGCTTATAATGAAAATCCGGATGTTGAATACGCAGAGCCAGACTACATTGCTCATGCATTTTGGGCACCTGATGATCCTTTATATTCCTATCAATGGAATTTCTACAATAATAAGTATGGCGGAATTAACATGGAGTCTGCCTGGGAGGTCAGCACTGGAGATATCAGCGTGATTGTTGCGGTGGTAGATACTGGTGTAGCTTATGAGGATTATGAAGATGTTTCTAACTCTGGTCGGGGAAGAAATTCTACTGTAATTTATGAGCAGGCGCCTGACTTATATAACACAAACTTCGTAGCTGGTTATGATTTTGTCAATAGTGACTCGCATCCTAATGATGACGAGGGCCATGGCACACATGTTACAGGTACTGTTGCTCAGAGCACCAATAATGGTACAGGTGTGGCTGGTATTGCTTTTAGTACCTCTATTATGCCGGTAAAAGTGCTTGACGATAAGGGCTCTGGTACCTATTCGGATATTGCAGATGGAATTTACTATGCTGCTAATAACGGCGCAGATGTAATTACTATGAGCTTAGGCGGATCCAGTACATCAACAACTATGGAAGATGCTGTTGCTTATGCTTACCGCAAAGGAGTAACCATCGTAGCTGCGGCTGGAAACGATGGTAAGAATGTTGTCAGCTACCCTGCCGCTTACAATAGATATGTTATTGCAGTAGGAGCCACCAGGTATGACGAAACATTGTCTTACTACTCCAACTATGGTCCTGACCTGGATATAGTTGCCCCTGGAGGAGACACGAATGTAGACCAGAATGGTGACGGCTATGAAGACGGAATACTTCAGCAGACCTTTGGAAGCAGCCCCACTGATTGGGGGTATTTTTTATACCAGGGAACCTCAATGGCTACTCCTCATGTAGCTGGCACTGCTGCTTTAGTGATTGCTAATGGTGTGGTCGGCCCGGATAATGTCAGAGAAGTTCTGCAAAGTACAGCCAAAGATTTGGGTGCCCCTGGCTGGGATCCAATCTATGGCTGGGGAAGAGTGGATGCCGCTGCTGCTCTGGGGTACACATCTGAACCAATCCATAATATTGCAGTAACCAATATAACTGCTCCTTCCTCAGCTATCTCAGGAGATCCGGTTTCTATTAACGTAACGGTGGCAAATCAAGGTGATTTTGATGAAAATTTCACATTAACCCTGACCGATGTCACAGATGGTGTAAGTATCGGTTCCATCTCAGTCACTCTTGCCGCAGGCGCTTCAATGACTGAAACCTTTCTATGGGATACTGTTGATGCCTCGCTAAACTCTCATATTCTGGAGGCCGCTGCCTTAGTGGTTGCAGGTGAGACAAATACTTCGGATAACTCGAAAACAGTATCGGTTTCAATCAGTGATACTGTTG
>CAYWZR010000284.1:0-2457 GCA_964462885.1 uncultured Nitrospirota bacterium | reverse complement strand
TAGATCCAGCCAATGCCCAAGGCGGTATGAAAGAGTGGAACTTAGCTGGTTTACCCATATATGGCAGTGACATTGTTCCGCCTCAGGTATTTTCGAAGACCCCGGCTGACGGTCTTACTGAAAACGGAAGCAATGACGTGAACTTTACGGTCAGTGTTCTTGAAGCCAGTACTGGTGGCTTTGTTCCTCCTGCTGTTAGCCGGGTTGCCCTGACTATCGATGGGCTTGAGGCTGCTTTTGACACCGCTGGTACAACTGGTGCTCTTTGGACTGACTATGCGTTTACCCAAACCGTGGTTAACGGTAGTCATGTTTGGAATACTAGTTCTACAAACAGCGCAGGCACAAGCTGGAATTCTCATTATCTTGGTTCAGGTCCTGGAGACAGGTCTTTAACTGTGGATGTCACGGCTGCTTTCAGAAACATGTCTGCTGTTGATGCTTTGGCTGCTCTTGAGGCAGATCCAACTGCCGTTATGTTCGACACCCGGACAGTGGATGAGCATAATCATCTCCGGCAGCCTTGGCAAGGCACCGGTCTTGATACAACAGCTCCTGCCGGCACTGCGATGTGGACTGTTGGCGGCGTGAATAAACTTCCGATAACCGTGCCTTACTGGTATGCAGGTACTGTAAGAGTAACGCCTGGCCCTCCTGAGGACGAGGCTGAGGTGAGAGCAATTATAGAAGGGTTGCTGGCCTCTGGCGAGATAGATTTTGGTACACCGATTTATCTTGTCTGTCGTACGGCTTTCCGCAGCTACTACATGGCCCAGTGGATGGATACTCAGACTTTCTACAATGCCAGAACAGGTATTACCTCTTTCTTCACAAATCTAATAAATATAGATTCCGACCTGGACCCAGCCAATGCTCAGGGAGGTATGAAGGAATGGAATCTTGCAAGTTTACCCCTCTATGGTGGTAACACAGTTCCGCCTCAGGTATTTTCGAAGACTCCTTCGGCCGGCGCTATTTCAAGCAACGCTGATGTGACCTTTACTATGAGTGTTCTGGAAGCGAGTACTGGCGGTTTTATTTATCCAACTGTGAGTCGAGTTTCTCTGACTATTGATGGGCTTGAGGCTGCTTTTGACACAGCTGGTACAACTGGCCTTTGGACAGACTATTCATTCCCTCAGACGTTGGCTAATGGTTCATATGTCTGGAATTCCAGCGTGGAAAACAGTGCAGGCACAAGTTGGAACTCACATTACCTTGGTTCGGGGCTTGGATCTAGAACCCTGACCGTAGATTTTCCAACGCCAACATTTACAAACGTCACGGCCCAGGCCGCGTATGATGATCTGGTAGCTGTCGGATCAGGTGGCGGCCCGGTGGCGGTCATGTTTGATACCCGTACGGTTGACGAGTATTACGGATGTGCTCAGCCGTGGATTTCTAGTGCATGTCCGGATACTAATACTCTGGTCAATGGCACACCCATGTGGACGGTAACCGGCGCAGGTGTAAGCGGTCAACCAGACCCTGTCAGGCTGCCTTATTTAGTGCCTTACTGGATTACTGCTAACAGCGGAACCGGACCTCCTGAGGATCCGGCTGAGAGTAGAGAGATTATAGAGGAACTGCTTGCTACTGGGGCCATAAATTTTGATACACGGATTTATCTACTCTGCCGTACTGCTTACCGCAGTTACTATATGGCGCAGTGGATGAATACCCAGACGTTTTACAATGCCAGAACAGGCACAAGTGAATACTTTACCCAACTTTTCAATATAGATTCTGATCTGGATCCGCTTAACGCCCAGGGTGGTATGAAGGAATGGAAGGCCACCAACCTACCGGTCTGGGATAATGGCGGTAACCAAATGATGCCTGCCCAGATTTTTGCAGATACTCCGGACAGGGACGGTTATACGGAAAGCAACAGTACTTGTATCACCTTTACCGCAACTATTCTTGAGCCTACCGCAGGTGTAAATGGCGGAATTAGCGGATATACCAGTCTGCTAAATACATGTGTGGGTACTGTGGCTATACCGAGTTTAGCTACAAGCGATGCCTGCAGTACTGTAGATACACCACCTAATACGGTTGTCAATCACTATGAATTGAAATTGCCGTTATCTAATGGAACCTATATGTGGACGGCTGGAGCTGAAAACTATCACGTTACTCGTGGTAGCTGGCAGCAGGCCAGTCCAAATGCTACGAAGGCTGGACTTGATACACGTACTTTGATTGTCAACGCGGCATGTACGGATATGGACTGTGATGGTTATGCTCTTGAGGGCGGAAGTTGCGGAGTTGTGGATTGTGATGATAGTAACGCAGCTATCTACCTGGGTTCTGACTTTGATGGTGATGGATATAGAGCATGTATTGATGATTGCGATGACAGTAATGCAGCCATTAACCCAGGCGCAATAGATGACACATGTGACGGAATAGACAATAACTGTAGCGGTACAGCTGATGATGGTTTTGTCAGCA
>CAYWZR010000283.1:0-2524 GCA_964462885.1 uncultured Nitrospirota bacterium | reverse complement strand
ACAGCAATGAGAAAACAATGGTATAAGTATGAAAAAAAGAATAACTTTAATATCACTCTGTCTGCTGACTTTCTTTTTCTGCACTTTTGCCTTAGCACAGGGTAAAGAAACTGAGATATCGCAGATCCTTCACCGCCTCGAGAAAAAGGCTTCCAGTGTTACAAGCCTTAAGACAGACGTTATCCAGAAGAAAAAACTTGCTACATTTAAAAATGAGATTGTTCTGAAAGGCAAGATATATATGCAGGGTGCTAATAAGCTTGTCTGGCATGTAAACGAGCCCGTAAAATATTCTGTACTGATTACAGATAAGTTTATTCGACAGTGGGACGGTGAGATTGACAAGATACAGGAGATCCCTCTATCTGATAGCCCTGTTATGAGCATAGTAGTGGAACAGATACGAAGTTGGTTTAGTGGACGGTATGTTGAACTGCTCGAGAATTACAATGTGAATCTGCTGCAAAAAAAACCTGTTGTGCTTGAATTTGTACCAAAAGAGGGTACTATTGTCGAGAAAGTAATTCGGAGTGTCTCCTTAGCGTTTCAGAAGGATGAAAAATACCTGAAGTGGATCAAAATAGAAGAAGCAAGTGGAGACAGTACGACCATAATCTTTAATAACACTATTCTTAACCCCCTTTTAAACGACAAGGATTTTGAGGTAAAGAGGCGTGTTTGATAGATGTTTTGACTTTGTTTATGAGTTTGTCGAACGTCGAAAGCCTCTGCTACTGTTTGTCGTACTTGTAATTTTGGCTTCTGGTATTTGGGGCCTTTCTCTCGTTAAATTCGACAGTGATATAGGGTTGATGGTTCCAAAGCACGAGGTGATCTCCAGAAATATCAACTTCTTTCGTAATTCCAATGTTTCCGGGAAAATAGTTATATCTTTGGGCCTGATCTCCCCGGAGAAGGGAAGTAAAGCTCTTTTCAATGCTGTTGACAATGTTGTTTCTTCATTAGATCCAAAACTGTTTCCAGAAGTTACCAAGGGCATCTCTGGAAACAAAATGGGAGAAGCATCTGAGGTTTTATTTAAAAACATGCCCAAGATTTTTTCTGAGAGCGATCTGTCAATAATTGATGGCAGAATTAACAAAGAATATATATCTGAAAAGTTGCGTACAAGCTATATCCAGATGCTCAAACCTGGAGGTGTTTTTTTTAGTTCAATGGTACGTTCTGACCCTCTAGGGTTGAATGGTATGGTGCTTGAAAAATTGAAAGAGCTGCAAGCTTCAACAGGTTTTGTAGTAAAGCTTAAAGACGATCATTTTGTAAGTAAAGACGGTATGCATGCACTAATTATAGCCAAAACTCCTATACAGGTAACTGATACCTCTGGCACTAAGGATCTCTTTATCTCCCTCAGGAAAACTCTCGATAAACTTCCTGAATATATATCTGCGGACATAATCTGCGGGCACTCTCATACCCTTAGCAACGAGCAAGTGATAAAAAAGGACATACGCCTTACTCTTAGTATAGCCTCTATATTATTTCTGATACTTTTTGTAGTCGTTATAGGAGACATCAGCGCAATTCTTATATATATGATACCGCTGATTTCAATAATAGCTTCGATTAACCTATCGTACCTTTTTATCGGGGATCTATCATTCTCGGTTATCGGTTTGGGTGCAGTTGTGGCTGGTATTTCTGTGGATTACGGCATCCACATCTACATAGCAGCAAGAAGAGGAAAAAACCCATCAAAAGCAGTCAAACATGTTGCAAAACCGGTTATTATTGGAGGACTTACGACTACAGGGATCTTCTTCGCTTTTTTTTTCTCCAGCATAGAGGGTTATCACCAAATGGCGATCTTTTCGATAATCAGTATTATACTTGCACTGATTCTTGCAACAGTGGCGCTTCCTCATCTTCTTCCTGCTAACAGACGTGATAGAGGCCTTAAGAAGAGTCATGTTGAAGTAATAGAAAATCTAAAATTATCAAACAACATTACCGTATTTATATGGGCTCTTCTAACTATTGTACTGGCATGGTTTTCCTTAAGCGTTAGTTTTGATAGTAGAGTAAGTGCAATGGATGGCACGAGTAAGGCTATTCTGGATGCTGAAGAACGTTTTAAAGAAGTATGGGGACAGGAAAAACTTGCAGTGCTTGTTACAGAAGCAAAAGACTACGAAAATGCTCTTGAACTTAACGAAAAAATCTACAAGGAGGCTGCTGTCGCTATTGGAACAGAACATTTCTCAAACCTTGCATCGCTATGGCCTTCTGCAAAGACAAGAAAGGAGAATTTCAGCCGTTGGAAGCAGTTTTGGGAAGGTGATCGTAAAGAAAAGTTAAAAAAACTCCTACAGCAAGAGGGTATAAAATTTAGATTTTCTGATAACGCTTTTGATCCGTTTTTTAAAAATATTTATGTAGACGCTAACGAAGATAGGCTTAGTACCAGTCTATTTGAACGGTTTATACAAAAGAAAGAAAATGGATATCAGGTGCTGTCTTACTTTCCTGACAAGAAGGGATATGTGTCTTCCCTGTCAGCAAT
>CAYWZR010000282.1:0-2546 GCA_964462885.1 uncultured Nitrospirota bacterium | reverse complement strand
GTATACAATCCACCTGGAGCTTTTCTGCCGCCGTCACAGGATATACTGGAGGCCGAATATAAAATAGAATTACAGAGCAAGTTCGATATTTCATTTGATAATCTTTACACATTCACAAATATGCCGATAGGACGGTTCAACGATTTTCTGGTCCGAACCGGTAATACTGAGCAGTATATGGATAAACTTGCAGGTTCTTTCAATCCTGATAACCTTGAAGGCGTAATGTGCAGATCTCTTGTCAGCGTTGCCTGGGACGGAAAACTTTTTGACTGCGATTTTAACCAGATGACCGGTCTTTCTGTGGCTGATGAATATCCACAGCATATAAAAGATTTCGACTATTCAAGGCTGTCTCAAAGACAAGTAGCGGTAGAGGAGCATTGTTATGGCTGCACCGCAGGTCAGGGCTCGACTTGAATAGGCGCGGTCCGGTAAGCAGGCAGGTGGCCTGCTAAAAAAATATTAAAAATATTAAAAATATTAAAAAAATTAAAAAAAATATTAAAATATTTATAACGGAGGGTTTTTATTAATGTTTCCCATACATCGTCCAAGAAGGCTTCGCCGGAGTGAAACTCTCCGCTCGATGGTGCGTGAAATAAGTCTTTCGCCAAAAGATTTCATCTATCCGGTTTTTGTTACATACGGCAAAGGGGTGCGTAAGGAGATATCTTCTATGCCGGGATGCTTTCAGGAATCCGTAGATATGCTTGTCGAGAATGTCCGTGATGCCTGGCGGCTGGGTGTGCCGGCAGTAATTATTTTTGGTATCCCGGAGCATAAGGATGAACTCGGTTCAGGTGCCTATGATCCAAACGGAGTGGTTCAAAAGGCTGTTCGTGCTCTTAAAAATTCATTGCCGGACCTTGTAGTTATAACAGACGTATGTCTCTGCGAATTCACTAGCCACGGCCATTGCGGCGTGGTTGAAGAGGGCAAAACACTTAATGACCCTACTCTTGATCTTCTGGCCCGCGAGGCGCTAACCCATGCCCAGGCCGGAGCCGACATGGTGGCTCCTTCAGACATGATGGATGGCAGGGTATCGGCTATAAGAAAAACATTGGATGACAACGGTTTCCAACATATCCCAATCATGAGCTATGCCGCAAAGTATGCGTCTGCATTTTACGGCCCTTTCCGGGAGGCTGCTGAGTCAACTCCGCAGTTTGGAGACCGTCGTTCCTATCAGATGGACCCGCCTAATAGCAGGGAAGCCTTGCACGAGGCTGCCCTTGATCTGGAAGAAGGAGCTGACATAATCATGGTGAAACCTGCCCTTTCTTATCTGGATGTGATATACAGAATTCGTGAGCGTTTTGACATTCCGGTTGCAGCATATAATGTAAGTGGAGAGTATTCCATGCTGAAAGCAGGCGTTAAACTAGGCTGGATAGACGGCGACAGAGTAATGCTGGAATTACTTACTTCGATCAAGCGCGCCGGGGCTGATCTTATTTTGACTTATCACGCTAAAGAAGCGGCTGCTCTTTTAAATGGCTGACCAGAGATAGTTTTACAGTTGATTAAATCGGTAGTGGGTTAAACCTGTAATTAGAATCTGTTCATAAATTGTCTTTTTTTATTTTTGTCATGCCCGAGGTCTTTAGTCGGGCATCCAAAACTCATTGAAAAACTGGAATCCGGCAAACCGAAGTATGGTTGCCCCATGTTTCTTCCAACACTTTATTATGATTTTTTTTATGAACTAATCCTTCCTCCCCATGAACTGTTATAATAACTTGTTGTGAAGATTCTGCTTATCAGTGATACTCATTCAAACGTCCTTGACGCAGTGAAGATTATCCACCGGGAAGGCGATTTCGACCTATTTTTTCATATGGGGGATACCTATAAGGATGCCACCATAATTCAGGAAGAAACAGGCATTGCGATGAAAGCTGTCTCAGGGAACATGGATGAACAAAGAACAGGTCCGGAGATTGAGGTTTTCTCCCTTGAGGGGGTACGTTTTCTTCTTACTCATGGTGACAGGTTCGGGGTAAATCAGGGCCTTAGGGCGCTGGACGTCAAAGCAGAGAGTTGTGAAGCTGATGTGGTTTGTTTTGGGCACACGCATATTCCATACGAGACGGTCATAAACACACGCCGTTTTTTTAATCCTGGTGCTTTACGTGGAAAAAAACGATCCTACGGCATTCTTACGCTTGACAACGGAGGTATTACCTATCAGTCTTTGTCCTTTTAAATTCAATTTTTATCAACTACATGCTCCGGACAGGTTGCCGGAAGGGGAGGCAATCAAGGCATGAGAAGACGCCTGGCCGAAGAAACAATTCTTTTTATCAGTATATTGAAGTGGTTTGTTATAGCAAGTGTCGTAGGAGTCCTGGTGGGCTTATCTACAACGGCATTTCTCAAAGTGTTGCGCTGGAGTACGACATATGCTGATAATTATTCATATTTCTTTTTGCTCCTTCCAGTAGCCTTTTTTCTCAGTTCATTCATCACAAAGTACTTGGCCCCAGAAGCCGAAGGTTAATCCGTGTACCAACTACGGTTCTGGCACAAAATGATGCCGG
>CAYWZR010000281.1:0-2547 GCA_964462885.1 uncultured Nitrospirota bacterium | reverse complement strand
ACGCGTGTCCCCTCGCTCATTGCAAATCCGGCCACAATGGCCGGGTCGTCGGCGAACTTCCTGTCGCCATGCAGCTCATGAAATTTATCCATGATATTGTTAATATAATCAAGAGTGTAGGGGCGGTTGGGGTGGCGTGCTATCAGTGTCCTCTGCCATGGGCTGAGCTTGCCGTAAGTGGATTTGCGCATATCAGTCAGTTTTCTGTCCAGGCGCTCGATATCACGACTAAGATCAATATCCTGACTGCTGGATAGACCGCGAAGCTCGCCTATCTGCCTTTCAAGTTCGGCAATTGGTTTTTCAAATTCAAGGTAATACGGCATCGTCACTCCTCACTTTTTATCATCCTCCGTTTCCGAGTAGATGCACGGTTTCTTTTCCCAATATTTCTTCAACTTCTTTAACCATATCCATAGATGGTCTCACCTCCATGCGGGCCGAAATCAGAACTTCCCATGTGCCTGGAACTATGAGCCGGAGGTGTAGAGGGCATCCGCCCTCGTAACGCTCAAAGATAACTTTTAGTCGCTTAAAATCATCTTCTGAGAAAACAGAGGCATTAATTCTACACTCGATTTTAGATGCCTTAACCTCGTCTAAGGGGGTTAAGGTCTTTGTTATCACCTTGTAACCGGTTTCCGATTTATCGACATGGCCGTTCACTAGTATAGGTGCGTCAGAGTGTATCAGGTTTACTACCTCACCACCATAATAACCCGGAAAAACTATTACTTCGACACTGCCTGTAAGGTCTTCCAGAGTAAAAGCCGCCATCTTATCGCCTTTTTTGGTGATAATCACTTTAACTGCGGTCACTATACCACCTATAGAAATATTGTCCTTGTCTGAAAGCTCTGCAAGCCCACTTGCCGAGGTCGATGTGAAACGTTTGATTTCCCCGGCATATTTTTCGAGCGGATGACCGGTTATATAAAAACCCAGAGCCTCTTTCTCTTGGCGGAGAAGAGTTTTATCATCCCATTCCTCAATATCAGGTCTAATCTCTACAATGGGTTCATTGTCGAAAAAACTGGCCTGGCCGATAATTCTATTTTTTTGTGTTCTGGCCGCTTCTTCCAGAGCCTGATCCAGCATTAGCATTATCTGTGCCCGTTTGTAGCCGAGTGAGTCAAAGGCTCCGGCGCGAACCAGGTTTTCGATAACTTTACGGTTGACCTTTCTAAGCTCGATCTTGCTGCATAAATCACTAAGACTTTCAAAATCACCCTTGTTTTTTCTGGCCTCGATAATCGACTCGATTGCAGCGGAACCGACTCCCTTTACTCCTTCAAGTCCAAACCTGATGATCTTTTCAACCACCGTAAACTCACGACCGCTTTTATTAATGTCCGGCGGAAGAATTTTAATGTTCATATCCCGGCATTCATTAATATACCTGGCCACTTTGTCTGTGTTGTCCATATCGCAGCTTAAAAGCGCAGTCATGAATTCCACCGGATAATTGGCCTTAAGGTAGGCTGTTTGATAAGCAATAAGTGCATATGCGGCAGAATGCGATTTGTTGAAGCCGTAGCCGGCAAAATAGGCTATGGTTTCAAATATATTAATCGCTTTTTTCTCCGGTATTTTATTTATCTTACAGCCTTTCAAAAAGAGATCTTTCTGTTTAGCAACAAGTTCCGGTTTCTTCTTTCCCATGGCTTTTCTAAGGTCGTCTGCCTGCGCCATTGAAAACCCGGCCAGCTTGTTGGCTATTTGCATAACCTGTTCCTGGTAGAGAATAACCCCGTATGTTTCTTTCAGTACTTCCTCGAGTTCAGGGGTTTTATACTCGACTTTCCTTTCACCCTTTTTTCTCTTAATGAAATCATCCACCATTCCGCTTCCAAGCGGACCTGGCCTGTAAAGGGCTACAAGGGCAATTATGTCTTCAAATACCTCGGGTTTTAGCTTTACAAGTATCTCCCGCATTCCCGAACTTTCCAGCTGAAAAACTCCACTGGTATGGCCGGAGGCTAAAAGCTCGTAGGTTTTAGGTTCATCAAGAGGTATTTTTCCTACAGAAAAAACGTTATTTTCAAACCCAGGGGCATCCTTTGCATTAGGCCCCTCGCTTATAAATTTTTCGGCTTTATCAATAACAGTCAGTGTTTTTAAACCCAGAAAGTCGAATTTCAAAAGCCCGAGGCTCTCGACTGAACCCATATCGAATTGGGTTAAAATCGCTTGATCGTCAGGCGCTTTATAAAGCGGAAGATACTCGGTAAGAGGTTCCGGCGAAATCACAACTCCGGCTGCATGCGTGGAGGCGTGCCGGGTAAGTCCTTCGAGCTTACGTGCAACGTTTATTAAATCACGTATTGTTTCGTTTTCATCATAAAGATCCTTGAGTTTAGGCTCTTTTTCGAGCGCGTCTTTAAGCTTGATTTTAATAATGCTTGGAACAAGCTTGGCTACACGGTCCACCTCGGCGTACTGTATATCCATTACACACCCGACGTCTCGAATTACCACCCGGGCCGCCATTGTGCCAAAGGTGATAATTTGAGCCACATGGTCGCTACCATACTTTTTCGTTACGTA
>CAYWZR010000280.1:0-2572 GCA_964462885.1 uncultured Nitrospirota bacterium | reverse complement strand
AAGTGCCACAAATCGAGATCTTATTTTAAACGAAGCAATATCAAATTCTATTGTATATGGAACTGGAGATATATTGTTTCAGTTTTTTTCTGCTAAAGGCTATGTGATATCCGGAAGGAAAAAAGATGATGACTATATTTTTGAAGTAACACTTGGTCGAGACAAATTAGAAATAGGGGATAAATTAGAAGTTCACAATATTGAACGTACTAATAATCCATTGACACATAAAGCAGAAGAAGTTGATCGAATAGTTGCAATGGCCACTGTTGTTGACAACGACTCTGCTTCAAGAAGCTGGATTAAGGTCGATGAACATGGTGATAAAATTTGTTTAGGGGATTATGTGAAGTTTGTAAACAAAAAAGGGTTGAGTAAAACGTGGAACAATATTACAAAAAAGACAACAACTTTTATGCAAAGTATAGGAGAATAAACTTACAGCGTTTAGTCTTATTTACAAACTGACATAATTGACAAAACAGGGCATTGCATTTCACTTTTATTAGTATGCTATATATCCTTAAGTCTGATTTTATCTTTATGCGGATTAAAGACTTAGACTATACTCTCCTTTTATTTAAGGTTCTGATTCCTGTTTTTGAACCCTCCATTTAAGGTATACGATTATCCCTGGTGTGGATCCCAGCGCGTAGGAAAGAAACCATGCAAGGGAGATTGAAGTGGCCACTTCGGGTTTTATGCCTGTAAGCCCAAGCAGAAGCACAAAAGCCCCCTCTCTTACGCCAAGCCCTGACATGGAGATAGGCAGAGCTGTAATGGTATTTATAATGGGCACGAAGAGAAAAAACTCTACAAGGGATGTTTTTGATCCGATACCTACAGATATAAGATAGACGGCAAATATGCCTATTACCTGGACGATAAGAGACAGGCCGAAGCTTTTTAAAAGTATAGAAGGAGAGTTCTTTAGTTTCATAAAATATTCATAAAAATCCTTAACCTTGGAAAACCTGCTGCCAATTTTAAGGGTGAAAACAATAAAGCTGACAGTTATAAAAGTAATCGCTATAAGTGGAATAATCCATTCCAGAGGTATCGCCCACCCTGCATCCGCTCCCCTGATTTTACTTATTCCAAAGGGAAGAGCTATAAGACCGAGGCTCAGCATAGCTGCAAATCCGATGTATCTGTCGGCAAGGACTGAGGCAAGGGCCATGGTGCCGCTTTTCGTGTCCTTGTAAAGGTAGTAAGCCCTGACCGCGTCACCCCCTACCATACCAGGCAGGAGGCGACTGAAAAATGCTCCCATGAGATATAGAGCAAAAAGCCGGAAACTGCTCAAGCCGCTAGAGCCGTCCACTAACGAAAGCAGGTACCTCCACCTGTGACTTGATGTATATACGGTTACAATATAAAGCAGCATTGCACCAAAAAAACAGACAGGAGCCATGCCTCCAATCGTTGAATAAACCTCCTCTATCCCCGCTTTTTTCAGTACAAAATAGAGGATGGAGCCGCTTATTGATAGTTTGATAAATAATATTAGAAGTTTTTTTCTTTTACTGGCCAAAGCTCTTTACCCTATATTTTATTGTGGGATCTGCATAAGATTTTCTTATTTTACCTGTTTTGTTACAACTATGTCGTTAATTGCTTCTTCCACGATATCCATCATACGCTCCAGTTCGGCCATTGAAATGGAAAGAGGCGGCATCAGTACCAACACGTTTCCAAGAGGGCGCAGGATAAGCCCCTTGGAAATGGCGGAGTGGCAGACTTGCCAGCCCATCGTTTCATCCCACGCAAAAGGCTCCTTTGTTGCCTTATCCCGTACAAGCTCTACACCTGCCATAAGACCTGCGCTCCTGGCCTCACCAACGTGCGAATGTAAGGAAAGCCGATCGAGCCTGTTTCTGAAGTATTTTATTTTTTTCTGAAGCCGTTCAATAATATGCTCGGTTTCGTAAAGTTTCAGCGATGCAAGAGCCACTGCGCAGGCCAGTGGATTGCCGGTATAGGTGTGTCCGTGAAAAAAAGTTTTCAGATCCTTAAAATCGCCCATAAACGCTTCGTATATCTTGTCTGTTGCTACCGTTACGGCAAGCGGCATGTAGCCGCCGGTGATGCCTTTTGAGAGGCAGATAATATCCGGGATTACATTATCCTCGTGCTGACAGGCGAACATCTGACCGGTTCTGCCAAAACCGGTAGCCACCTCGTCTAGAATCAGAAGGACATTGTATTTGCGGCAGGCTTCGGCCACTCTGCTTAAGTAGCCGGGAGGTGCCGTAATCATACCGCCAGCAGCTTGTATAATTGGCTCCAAAATAACTCCGGCTACCTCTTCATTGTGTTTACGAAGTATTAATTCCAGCCGGTCAGCACAAGCCAAGCCGCAGTCTGAATTACTAAGCCCCAGCTCGCATCTGTAACAAAAGGGAGAGGGAGCCTTTAAAACTCCTTCCATAAGAAGTGGGGCAAAGGTTGAATGGAAGATATCGACTCCGCCCACCGCCATTGCGCCAAAGGTATCTCCATGATATGCGTTATTTAAAGAAACAAAACGTGTGCGTTTTTTGCTTCCCTGATGCTGTCCGAACTGAAAGGC
>CAYWZR010000279.1:0-2589 GCA_964462885.1 uncultured Nitrospirota bacterium | reverse complement strand
CTCAACGGTTTACGGGATTATAAAGCAGAGTGGAGGTTTTGTTTCTGTCGAAAGTACGCTGGGTATGGGAACAAAATTTAATGTGTATCTTCCTGAGGTTGAAAAAACAGCGCCGGTTATTATGCCTGAAGAATATCCAGCTCAACCTTCCCATGGCAGCGAGACTATCTTAGTGGTAGAGGATGAAGAAGGGGTTCGAAAGCTGGTCTGCAGAATTTTACAGATGCAGGGTTATAATGTCCAGGAGGCGCGTGACGGTGTCGAGGCATTGCAGATTGCTGAACATTGCCAGGGACCGATTCACCTGATGTTGACCGATGTGGTGATGCCACGTATGAGCGGTTGTGAGCTAGCCAAACGTCTGGCAGCACAACGTCCTAAAATGAAGGTACTTTATATGTCCGGATACACAGAGAACGAGATTGTTCATAACAGTATTCTTGAGTTGGATACAGCGTTTATTCAGAAACCATTTATGCCAAGCAGGCTGGTACGAAAGGTTCGGAATATTCTGGATACTGAGGTTGGCTCTGCTTAAGGGCTTGTCCCAAAATAACTTGGCTTTATCAGGGTTGTATTCGAAAATATTATTTTTTAAAGGAATGCAAGAAAATGAACTTTGAGGACGAGCTTGCAAAGCGCGCTCAGCAGCAGGCGGCTGTAGCCGAGTTAGGGCAGTGCGCTTTGGCTGATCCGCCGTTATCTGCATTGTTTGATCAATCTGTGAATATGGTTGCAGAGATCCTGGAAGTTGAATATTGTAAGGTTCTGGAACTTCTTCCTGATGGTAAGTCCTTTCTACTACGTTCTGGAGTTGGGTGGAAAGAAGGACTTGTGGGATGCGCAACTGTGGACGCAGGGACTAACTCACAAGCAGGCTATAGCCTGCTTTATGATGAGCCGGTTGTAGTGGAAGATCTTCGGTCAGAACATCGATTCAGCGGGCCGCAACTACTTCATGACCACAGGGTGATCAGCGGTATGAGTGTTCTCATTCAGGGTAAGGAGAGATCTTTTGGTGTTATGGGTACGCATACAACAAAATTTAGAATATTCAGTACAGATGATGTGAACTTTTTTCAATCTATCGCCAACGTGCTGGCTGAGGCGATTGAGCGTAAACGGACGGAGGAGGCTTTAGCTCGAAGCAAAGCCGAGTTTGAGGCAATGTTTAATTCCATGCCGGATGCCGTGATGTTCGCTGATACTAATCGCATAATTGTAAGGAACAATCCCGCACTTCATGAGATGTTCGGCTACAGCGATGAAGAGTTGGTTGGCCAGACGACAGAGATGTTATACGCGGATCCGGCAGATTTTATGAAGCAGGGGCAGTTACGCTATAGTGTGGGAGCAGAAAACGACAAAACATCGTATGAGGTATGGTATAAACGTAAAGATGGTACCGTGTTTATCTCTGAAACTATTGGCGCACAGGTTAAAGATGCAGGTGGCAAGGATATCGGTTTTATAGGTATATTTCGTGATATTACTGAGCGTAAGAATGGCGAGGAGGAACTTAAAAAACATCGTGACCACCTGGAAAAACTGGTAACTGAACGTACGGTCGAGCTTGAGGCGGCGAATAAGGAACTGGAATCCTTTAACTACTCGGTATCTCATGATTTGCGTGCGCCGCTTCGAGGTATTGATGGATTTAGCCAGGCATTGCTCGAAGACTACAATGATAGTTTGGATGATCAAGGTAAGGATTACCTTAAGCGTGTGCGTGCTGCTAGTCAACGTATGGGTGAGTTAATTGATGATATGCTGACTTTATCTCGTGTTACGCGCAGTGAAATGCACCATCGGGTGGTTGACCTGAGTTATATGGCAGAGCAAATTGCCGAAGAATTAAAGATGAATCAAACTGAACATTCGGTGGAGTTTATTATTAAAAAAGGACTTTTCGCCAAAGGCGATACAGGTTTGCTTCGGGTTCTTCTGGAAAATCTCTTTGAAAACTCCTGGAAGTTCTCCGGTAAACAGCCGCAGGCATGTATAGAATTTGGCCATATTAAAAATGAAAAGGAAGAAATCTATTTTGTACGTGACAACGGAGCTGGTTTCGACATGAAATATGCGAGTAAGCTTTTTGGTCCCTTTCAGCGTCTGCATGGCAATGAATTTGAGGGTACCGGTATCGGTTTGGCCACAGTGCAACGCATTGTTCACCGTCATGGAGGCCGGGTTTGGGCTGAAGGAGAGGTAGGTAAAGGTGCTACTTTTTATTTTACGTTCTCAGAATAAATTTTGAATTTTTTGAATATTTTATAATGATTTATAATGATTTTAATAACTTGAATAAAAGATTTCGCTCAAAGTTTTTTGATACGCCCTGATTGTTTTTATCTCCTCTTATTGATGAATTACAGATGCTTTTTTTTGAAAAATACAAATGAATAAATTCGAGCTTATTATTTTCGACCTTGACGGAACTCTTGTCGATTCCTCCGAGGATTTGACTGAGGCGCTTAATTATGCGACTTTACCCTTTGGGCATGAACCCCTTTCGGTTGCCACTGTAAAAACTCTTGTTGGCGAAGGTGTTCCTAGGCTTATAGATAAGGTGCTTCATGAAAATGAAGG
>CAYWZR010000278.1:0-2594 GCA_964462885.1 uncultured Nitrospirota bacterium | reverse complement strand
ACTCATTTCCGGTGCCAGGGTTGAGGTGAACGAGGCAAAAAGAGACCCGATCGATTTTGCGCTCTGGAAAACATCAAAGGAAGGCGAGCCGGCATGGGACAGCCCCTGGGGTCCTGGCAGGCCGGGTTGGCATATTGAATGCTCTGCGATGTCCCTGAAACACCTGGGTGAGAGCTTTGATATTCACGGTGGTGGCGCGGACTTGATATTTCCGCACCACGAAAATGAAATTGCTCAATCTGAGGCGTTCAGCGGAAAACCCTTTGTGCGTTATTGGGTCCATAACGGCTTTATCACAATGGATAAAGAGAAGATGTCTAAATCTCTGGGTAACTTTTTTACAATCAAAGAGATTCTTGAAAAGTACGATCCGGAGGTTGTCAGGTTTTTTCTGCTTTCGACCCATTACAGAAGTCCTATCGAGTTCTCAGACGAACAGTTGACTGAGATCGAAGTCTCGATGGATAGGTACTATACCACCTTAGACCGCATTCAAGAGTACCTTGCATCTGAGGTTAGTAAAGACGGAAAAGAAGGAAAAGGAGGGGGAAAATCTTCGATTCCTGAGGAGGAAAGTTTTAATGCACTTTTGGGCAGCTTTAAAGACAGGTTCATCTCTGCTATGGATGACGATTTCAATACAGCACATGCTATAGGCTTGCTCTTTGAATTTGTGCGAGAAGTGAACCGTTATCTTGACGGGAAACCGTTTGGCAAAGATGCAAAAGAGCGTGTAGCTCTTGCCAGGCAGCTTATGGCAGAATGTGGAGGGACATTAGGTCTTTTCGTGCGAACGCCAGCAGAGTGGAACCTGGCTCTTCTTAGATCCAGGGCAATACCGCTGGATGAGAAAGCCATAGCAGATAAGATCCTTCAGAGACAGGAAGCCAGAGCGAATAAGGATTGGGGTTTAGCCGATCAGATCCGTGATGAGCTGGCTAAGACGGGCATCCTGCTTGAGGACAGGAAAGATCGGACCGGTTGGAAGGTTAAGGTTTGATGCTCACAGCAAAGAGTTCTTCTGAATTTATCCCTCTCTCTACCGCTGTTTGAACAAACTCTAACCTGTCAGGCTTGTACGGAGTTCTTTCAGGTGCAGTTGTACGGTTGTTCTGCCTTCCCATTCGTTCAACTTGGGAACAAAGACAGTATCCACCCTTTTGCTATCGTTATTTAGGCTCTCGACTTTAGAGCCCATGCCAAACCCTATAGAGTCTAAAACCTGACTGCCTTTTCTAAGGCGCATTTTTAGATGATTTTTTCCGACTATCCTGGGCATCATTGTCTCTGTGTTCTTACATCCGAAAACAGGTTCTTCATTTTTAAACCCAAAAGGTTCAAGCATCTGAAGTTCTCTGACCAGTCCTATACCGACATCTGAAAGTTCTACCGCAACATCAATTTGTAGAGGAGGACTATAGCCTTTATCTCCTACAGACTCGATCAGGAATTCCGACATTTTATCTCTAAAAGCATCCATATTACTTGTTTTAAGGCGAACCCCTGCGGCTTGATGGTGGCCTCCGAAGGCTTCAAGCATATGGCTGCACTTCTCCAAAGCTCCGATCATGTTAAATGGCGGAATGCTTCTGCCTGACCCTCGAGCCAGACCGTTTTCGATCGAGAAAAGAAATACAGGGAGGTGCAGCTCATCGCTTAGCTTTGAGGCAACAATACCAAGAACCCCCGGATGCCATTCCTGCCCCCCTAAGGCTACTACGCCGACCTCGAGCTGTGGTGGAACCAATCCCTGTGGCTCTTTGATGTTCAGTTGTTCCCTTGCCTCTTTAAGAAGCTTGGCATCTATCTCTCTGCGCTTTTTGTTGTTTTCGTCCAGGAAGGCGGCAAGTTTTTTTGCTTGATCCTCATCTTTTGTTCTAAAAAGATCCACCACTGGTGCTGCATCTCCAAGCCTGCCTGCTGCGTTAATACGTGGAGCCAGTATAAATGCAAATGCAGTGCTTGTGACAGGACGATCGTTTTTTTCTGCAATTTCCTTTAAAGCTTGTATTCCCGGGCGCTTAGTGTTGTTTATCATATTAAGGCCTATCTTGACTATGATTCTATTTTCTCCAAGAAGCGGCACAATGTCAGCCATTGTACCCATGGCTGCAAGGTCTAAAAGAGAAACAGCAGCTTCCTTTCCAAGAATAGCTTCAGCAAGTTTATAGGCAACACCAACACCGGCCAAGTCTTTAAAAGGATATGTGCTGTCTGTTCTATGCGGGTTTACCACGGCAAGTGCTTCAGGAAGCTGGCCGGTCTGTTGATGATGGTCGGTTATTATAAGATCCAGGCCTAAAGTTCCTGCAAGCCTTGCCTCTTCCACAGCTGAAATGCCGCAATCTACCGTTATTACAAGAGATATACCTCTTTCTATAGCAGACTCAATAGTCTCAGGGGTTAGCCCGTAGCCCTCTGTAAGGCGGTTTGGAATCATAAAATCAGCGCGTATGCCAAACTGCTCAAGTGCTTCAAGAAGAAGGGCTGTTGCCGAAAGACCGTCAACATCATAGTCGCCGAAAATCAAAACCCTCTCTTTGTTCTCTTTTGCCTTCTGAATTCGTTCCACCGCCTCATTCATATCCGGCAGC
>CAYWZR010000277.1:0-2603 GCA_964462885.1 uncultured Nitrospirota bacterium | reverse complement strand
ACTGGCTCTTTATATGGCTAGTTAGTTTGGTTGGTGTAACTGGCGCCATGTCCTGGGGCATTCGGCTCCTGGGAATTGCTCCGCTGGCCTACCTTACGTACTTCACTCACCTGGTTCTTGTGTTTTCGCTGTTTGCCTATGCCCCTTTTTCCAAGATGGCGCATATGGTATACAGAACTACTGCGATGGTGTTTGCTCGTCATGTGGATATGGAAAAATAGTTAAATTTGTTTAAAAAGATTTGTTTAATCGGACTGATCAGTCTTATTGGTCTAATCAATCCGATTAATTTATAAGGAGGGGTATACATAATGTTTCAAAGTTTAGCTGGATTAGCTCCTGTGTTTGGGGCGGGTGGTCTTGTGATCGCTGTGATGATTTATTTCTCTATCAAAAAACTGCCTGCAGGGAGCGGGCTGATGGTAGAGATTGCTGACCAGATTGAAAGCGGAGCTATGGTTTACCTGGTAAGGCAGTATAAGGTGCTTGCTCTGTTTGTTTTTGTGGTGGCCGGTCTAGTGGCTTTTGCGCCCGGTCTTGGTATCAGAACGGCTATTGCTTTTATAGGCGGTGCAATATGTTCTGTGGCAGCTGGTTTTATCGGTATGAAAGGAGCAACCAAGGCTAACGTTAGAACGGCTCAGGCTGCCGAGACCTTTAAGCCAGATCCGTCAAAGGCATTGTCAGTGGCTTTTAATGGCGGCTCAGTAATGGGACTTGCAGTTGCTAGTCTCGGACTTGTGGGTGTTGGAATATTCTACCGTCTCTATGTTGCTCCGGGTGATGCTGATGTTGTAAAAAGCATAAACGGTTTTGCAATGGGGGCGTCTATGATTGCTCTTTTTATGCGTGTGGGCGGCGGTATTTATACAAAAACGGCTGATGTGGGTGCTGACTTGGTAGGTAAGGTTGAGGCTGGTATCCCTGAGGATGATCCGCGAAACCCTGGTGTGATTGCTGATAATGTTGGTGACAACGTAGGTGACGTTGCAGGTCTGGGTGCTGATCTGTTTGAATCATATGTAGGCTCTATGATCGCTACTATCGCTCTTGGCGCTACTGCGGTTGCAGGTTCGAAGATTATTCAGCTTGGCGCTAAAGATAGCCTTATGGCTCTTCCCCTGGTGCTGACGGTCATAGGTTTTATCGCATCGCTTCTGGGGATTCTTTCAATGAAGGTTCTCGAAAAGCTGGATGCTGCGGCAGCCCTTCGTTATTCGGCCTTTATCGCTGCCGGTCTTTTTATGATTGGAGGATATCTAGGGATAAATAACATGGGACTTGATTTAGGTGTGTTCAAGGCATTGCTTGCAGGTTGTCTGGGTGGCATTGCAATTGGGCTGCTTACTGAATATTACACAGGTATGTATGGACCTGTGAAAAAAATCGCCAAGTCGTCTTTAACCGGTCCGGGTACCAATATTATTACTGGTTTGGCGGTTGGCTTAGAATCAACGGCTTTGCCGATTCTTGCAATGGTTATAGCTATTCACGTAGCTTCCAGTAATGCAGGGTTGTACGGTATAGGCATTGCGGCTGTAGGCATGCTTGGCACAATAGGTGTAACAATGAGCGTGGATGCCTATGGGCCGATAGCCGATAACGCAGGCGGTATTTCTGAAATGGCTGGTCTTGGTGAGGATACAAGAGATATTACCGACAGCCTGGATGCAATTGGTAATACAACGGCAGCAATGGGTAAGGGATTTGCCATAGGTTCTGCCGCGCTAACAGCATTGGCTCTGTTTGCCGCATACAAGCAAGCTATTGAACATGCCTGGGGATCAGGCAAGGAGTTGTTAATAGTTGTTACTGAACCAGAGGTTGTTATCGGAATGTTGATAGGTGGTGTAATCCCGTTTCTTATAGCTGCATTTACCATGACTTCTGTTGGTAAGGCGGCAATGAAGATGGTGGAAGAGATTCGCAGGCAGTTCAGAGAAATTCCAGGTCTACTGGCAGGTGATCCAAATGCCAAGCCTGATACCGAGCGTTGTGTTGACATAAGCACCTCGGCTGCTCTGAAAGAAATGGTTCTGCCTGGTATTACAGCTATTTTAGCTCCGGTGATTGTTGGATTTGCACTGGGACCGGTTGCGCTTGGCGGTATGCTGGCTGGCGCTACGATCTGCGGAATTCTACTTGGCCTTATGATGTCCAATGGTGGTGGCGCATGGGATAACGCTAAAAAATATATAGAAAAAGGCAATCTTGGTGGTAAAGGATCCGATCCTCATAAGGCAGCGGTTGTGGGAGATACGGTTGGCGATCCGTTCAAGGCTTTGAAAAGATTGTTTACGGCCCGATAGCCTCGATGGCATGCACCACCAAAGGCGAAATCTATGAAGACAATATGAACCGTTGCTTTTTGATTGCAGTCGATGAAACCAAAGCACAAACCAAAAGAATCATCACCTATCAAAACCAAAAAGCTTCTGGTAAAATAGATAGTGAAGAAGAAAAAAGGGTCACGACCTTCGTGCAAAACTGTTTGAGGATGTTGAAACCCTGTCAAGTAATCAATCCCTATGCCGATAAAGTACAACTGCCCGAAGAAGCCCACAAGATCAGACGTTTAAATGACCTGTACCAAAGCTTTGTCA
>CAYWZR010000276.1:0-2613 GCA_964462885.1 uncultured Nitrospirota bacterium | reverse complement strand
CCTCTTTGATCCTTCGGGCCATGATGTCCTTTACAAGTGCTCGTCCTATTGCAAAAAAGTCTATCCCGCTATGTGTCCAGAACTGTTCGTCTTCCGTGTCTGTCACAGCTTGCTTAAGCCATTCTGGGAAATGTGAGTATGAGACAAAAATCCCTTTTTCGATATTGAACTCAGCAACAAACCGATCATCGTCTGCATAGACTTTTGTTCCATTTGATGGCCTGTAGGCTTTAAGTTCTTCGATCTGAGGCAGGCCCTTTATCACGGCCAGATAGCCGCCAATAGCTGCACCGATACCTGCTGACATCAGAACTAAGAATATAATAAGAAAGATTTTTTTCATAAAAAAGAGGAGTTAAAAGAAAGAAAATACACGATGTAATATGTTGAATGCAGAACAGCCTTGTGTGCTTGCGCCGTGTGTTGGCCTTTGTGTCTTTTAGTTTCGGACACGTTTTATAAATGGCGTCCCCAAGGGGATTTGAACCCCTGTTACCGCCGTGAAAGGGCGGTGTCCTAGGCCAGACTAGACGATAGGGACAGTTTTTTCAGATGGTGAGCCGCCTGGGGGTCGAACCCAGGACACCCGCCTTAAAAGGGCGATGCTCTACCAGCTGAGCTAGCGGCTCAAGATTTAAATCTTATATCAAAATAGTCGAGTTTGTCAAAATACTTTTTTTCTGATTCAAGCGGCAAAAAACATATGTTCTCATACCTCCATGTGTTAACATATGGAGTTTAGCCGGCTTTTGCCGGTTATCGCTCTGCGTTTTGGCGCAGCGATGCTTCTCTCTTACATGGTTAAACATCCCTGCAATTTATGCCTTGTGCGCTCTGCGATGCGGAACGTAAATGGCGGTAGCCTGTCCGAATATAAGAGCGCCACCTAAGATTTAATTGCCCAACACCCTTTTTATACGGATACTTGTGGGTATCATACATATGTTGCTTATTTTGAGTATTATTATCCGCACCGTCAATCTCTTTGGCGAGAGCAGTATTTCACCCTCTATTTTTTGTGAACGGTTACGAACAAAATAATAACGAGTAAAACTTTTAACGAGACTAATCAAACGACATTATGTTGTGCTACAATAACCTGACCCTGCCGATACTTGGGCGAAACTAAAATAAATTAAGGAGCCAATATTAATGTTTAAAAGCGCAATTGCAGTGAGAATATTCATAGTTACAGCCTTAACAGTTTTGTTGTCCCTAAGTCCTTATCTGAGCTTTGCTGATGATGGAAAGGTGGATATAAACACAGCAACTCTTAAAGCTTTAAGAGTGTTGGATGGTGTCGGTGAAGTGATCGCCGAGCGTATTGTTGCATTCAGGCAAGAACATGGTTTTTTCAAAAACATAGCAGATATAAAAAAGATTCGTGGTATTGGCGAAAAAAAGTTCGAAAAAATTAAGGATAAGATAAGTCTTGGTGATATTGAAAGTACTCACTGACTATTCAGAAGCCAGTGATCATGAGGGGCTTTTCCTTTGCTAAACCAGTGAGCTTTTTGTTTTCATACTAACATTCATTTTAATGCAAAATACGGTTCTTAAAAGCCTTCTTATTCTATTGGGGTCATACAATGGCGAAAGATATATTAGGGAGCAGATAGAAAGCATCCAAAAACAAGATTATACTGATTGGTGCTTGATTATTCGTGATGACGGTTCTGATGATGCGACCCCAGACATTATTGAATCCATATTGAGCAAAGATGAACGAATTAGGATGATACAGGATGACCTAGGGAATCAAGGGACGGTTGGTAATTTCAAGGTCTTACTCCAGTTTGCTAAAGAAATGAATGCCGAATATGTCTGCTTTTCAGATCAGGACGATATCTGGCAAACATGGAAACTTAGCCATCAAATGGATTTTATTCAGAAGCTGGAAGCACGCCGAAGCAATCAGCTTCCGATACTAGTTCATTCCGATTTATCTGTGGTTGATGATGAACTCCAAATGATCAATCCATCATTCATGACCTTCCAGCGTATTCGCCATGAGAAGACATCTCCTTTAAATGTTCTGCTGGCTCAAAACTATGTTACTGGTTGTACAGTGCTTATTAATCGTGCGTTACTGGATCTAGCTTTGCCCATACCCAGCTCTACATTGATGCATGATTGGTGGATGGCACTATGTGCTGCGACGTATGGTGAGTTAGCTTTTCTGCCTAATTCCACGGTGCTTTACCGTCAGCACGGAAAAAATGAGGTTGGCGCTAAAGGGTTCTGGAGCATGCTTAATCCATTTAAACATAGTTGGATCAAGATGTGGCATGAAGGGAACGAACTTTTCCTAAAAAGCTTTAATCAAGTTCGGGAGTTACAAAAGAGAATAATGGAAAGAGAATGTGATAGTGATAATCCGGCAATATCTCTTATCAACAATTATCTCAATGTCTGGGACTCTCAACAAAGGCCTATTCCCCGACTTCTCAATATTTTCCGGCTAGGCGTGCACCGTCAGAACTTGTTGACACAACTATTATTTCTAACCCGAGTCTGTTTTGCATCCTATTCTAGAAAATCATTATAACTATTATTTCCAAGTGAACAAATCTGTTTACAAAAAAATAACTGTGCTCTATCAACATAAAAACA
>CAYWZR010000275.1:0-2655 GCA_964462885.1 uncultured Nitrospirota bacterium | reverse complement strand
GGTGATGATAATCACAGGAATATGCTTGTAGTCGATACTACTTCTAATATGAAGGACCAGTTTCAAACCATCCATTACAGGCATATTGATATCAGCAATAACCATATCAAATGAAGTCTCAGACAGTTTCCTCAGTGCTTCCATGCCGTCTGAAGCTTCGACCACCTTTATGTCCTCTATCCGTTTAAGGGCAAAGGTTATCAATTGTCTCATGGTAAGAGAATCTTCTACAATAAGTATGTTTGTCACAGTTTAAAGCCCAATTCTAAGGATATAGAACCTAGCAGGTTCAGGATTAAGTCCGGGTATTTGTTCGGACGTTGCCGTGACCACCCTGGCATATTCTTAGCAATTCGCCGGGGATCTCTTCCAGAGGAAGCACTTTGCTTACAGCTTGCGCGACTATAGCCTCCTGGGGCATTCCGAAAATTACAGCAGTTTCTTCAGACTCTGCAATAGTATACCCACCTTTTTTCACGATTTCCAGCATGCCGTTGCACCCGTCGTTGCCCATACCGGTAAGAAGTATGCCTGATGTATTGGCTCCGAATTCCTGAGCTGCACAACTCATCATAACGTCTACAGAAGGAACATGACGATCAGATGCCGATGGCTCAACCATTCTAACCACAATATTATTTCTGCGACGTTCAAAAACCATGTTCCGGTCGCCTGGTGCGATCAAAACACAGCCGGGTGTCATAATATCCTTATCAGAAGCTTCTTTTACCCTCAAACTACAGAGCCTGTTCAACCTCTCGGCAAAAGGGCGTGTGAAGCCAGCCGGCATATGTTGGCTCACAACTATAGGAGCCATAAAGTCAGCCGGAAGAGCCGACAGCACTACCTGAAGCGCCAAAGGTCCGCCAGTGGACGCACCTATAGAGACAAGGTCCACCGTTCCTGAATAAACACGTCGACCTGCAACCCGAACACTCTGAGAAAGAAGATCAACCCTCCGTTTTACTTTCTCCATACCAAGGTCTGCCAGGGCATTTATTTTCTCTATAAGATCTCCAGCAATCGATTCAAGATCCTTTGAAGCCGTGGCCGTGGGTTTTGAAACAAAGTCCACAGCTCCAAAGTCCAGGCATCGGAAAACCGACTGAGTATCGTTTCTGGAACTTACAACTATTACCGGAACCGGATGATTGTGAAGCATCCAGCGCAAGAAAGAGAACCCGTCCATCTCCGGCATTTCTATATCAAGCAACACCACATCAGGCTTGCTGAAAAATAAACGGCTTATGGCCTCCTTGCCGTTAGCCGCCATTGCTATCACATCGAAGTTAAGCGCTGACTCGACAATTCTTTTTATTGTCTGCCGACTGTACGGTGAATCGTCAACAATCAGTACCTTTATTTTTTCACCTATTTTTCTCATGATTTTAATGTAACCCAACTAAGCCTCGGCTTTCTTGTACACCATATCGTACTTTAAATGTTTTAATGTAAAAGCTGTTGAGATATTGATCAATGATTCCGCATGACCAAGCAGAAGATATCCACCACTGACAAGACGTCTGGAAAAATGTTCCACTACCTTTTTTTTGGCTGTCTGATCAAAGTAGATTATGACATTCCTGCAAAAGATCACATCCATGCATTCTACAAATCCAACTTTTACTGAATTAAGCAAGTTCAGGTTGCCAAAGGTGACGTAGCGCCGTACTGCGTCTGAAATTTGGTAGGTACCATCCTGCCCAGGTGTAAAGTACTTCACCAGGTAGTAATCATCTATTGCTCTGAAAGCATTCTGGCGATATACTCCTTTACGCGCAACCTGAAGAACACGCCGGGTTATATCGCTTCCAACTATCTCTACGTCCCAGTCCGCAAACCCTCCGTCTTCCATGATCAGCATTGCAAGCGTATAGGGCTCTTCGCCGGTAGAGCAACCGGCAGACCAGATTCTGAGTTTTTTGTTGCCGGAATTTTTATCTTTAAATTCAGGAAGTATCTCTTTGCTAAAGGCGTCTAATTGTCTCTGCTCCCTGAAAAAGTAGGTTTCATTTACCGTGAGAATGTCCATTACACTTACAAGTTCTTCGTCCCGCCGCCGGTCGTACCTGAGAAGGTGATAGTAATCCTTAAAACTATTTATATGCAGGATTTTAAGGCGTCGAGCAAGACGCTTCTCAAGAAGACTCTTAGACTTTTCATCAAAGTAGATGCCGCAGTAGTTGTGAACATAATCACGAAGCAACCGAAACATCTCGTCTGACAGATAGATGGGTTTGTCAGGCTCGAACATCCACATGTTTCCGGATTGCCTCTGCAACTATCGAATCTTCTTCCACACTCAAACGTTCTTTCAGAGCATTTAGTACAAAGTCCGAATCCAGGGTAGCAAGTGAGTCAACTACAGCCTTACGCACCGACCAGTCCCTGTCTGAAATAAGCGGTAATAAAGTTTTTTCAACTTCTGCTGCGGGCATAATTGTAGAAAAAGTAATAACACTGCTGCGCCTAATCTCTGGATCATCATCTTTAAGGGTACGCATAAGGCCTGGTGCCAACAACGTTCCTCCGATTCTTCCAAGCGTCTCGATGGCAGTGACTCGAACAAGGCCACAAGAATCATCAAGAAGACTTACCAGTGTTTCTTGGCTTCTGGAACCCGGGAAGTTTCCCAGTGATTCCACAGCAGCGGCC
>CAYWZR010000274.1:0-2701 GCA_964462885.1 uncultured Nitrospirota bacterium | reverse complement strand
CCCTGGAAACCGTATTCGATCCCACTGGAGCGGGTGACTCATTTGCCGGCGGTTTTATGGGCTATCTGGCCAATACTATGAACCTTGACGATGCCAATATTCGAAAGGCTATCATTTTCGGAAGCGTTATGGCTTCCTTCAACGTGGAAGATTTTTCACTAAACCGTCTTAAAACTCTAACTTATCAGGAAATCGAGAACCGCTTCAGAGAATTTAGACGCCTGACACATTTCGACGATATTTAAATAATTTAATAAATATTTTGTAAAGTAAACACCCATGAAGATTGTCGTTGGTATGAGCGGTGGCGTGGATTCCTCTGTCACCGCCCTGCTACTTACAAAAGCAGGACACGAGGTCATTGGGCTTTCTCTCCAGATTTGGGATCAGCGCTACAGAACCGATCCCAAAACATGCTGTTCCCGCGAGGCTGCTTTAGCCGCAGAAACAACCTGCATACGTCTAGGCATAAAACACATAACAATGGATGCTCGCCAGGTTTTTATGGAACGGGTAATCGAACCTTTCTGTAAATCATACCTTACCGGTGAAACACCCAATCCCTGTGTTCTATGCAACCGATTTATAAAATTTAGTTTTCTACTAAGTAAAGCAGACGAATTGGGCGCAGATGCTGTGGCCACTGGTCACTATGCCCAAATAGAAAGAGTAAAAACAGGTAACATGTTTTCCTTGCTCAAAGGAATTGATCAGCGAAAGGATCAGTCTTATTTCCTCTATGTAATGAAGCAGGCCGAGCTTTCCCGCACTATCCTGCCCCTTGGGACACTTCACAAAACAGAGGTGCGCGAGATTGCAAAGCACGAGAATATGGCTTCAGCCGACAGACCTGAAAGTCAGGAGATATGTTTTGTGGGAACCGGCAGTTATACTGATTTTATCAGTGAAGTTTTGCCCGAAGCGGTTATTCCTGGCCCCATAGTCGATTCCTCAGGGCATATTTTGGGAGAACACCGTGGGGTTTTTTGCTACACCATAGGGCAAAGGCGAGGCCTTGGAATTGCCGCTGGTGTAAGGCGTTATGTGATAAAAATAGACAGTGACACTAACACAGTTGTTCTTGGTTCTCGCGAAGAAGGGATGAAAAACAAATATCTGGTTCACGATGTGAACTGGATATCTCCCATGCCTGAAGGCGGCATATTTGAGGCTGCTGTAAAAATAAGATCGACAATGAAAGAGGCTCCTGCCAGAATTAAAGTTGTAGGAAATGACAAGGCAGAAATTGAATTTAAATCCCCCCAATGGGCGCCTGCTCCAGGTCAGGCAGCGGTGTTTTATAAGGATAGCGAAGTGCTTGGAGGTGGAACAGTTTCAATAGTTTAGTGGTCAACTGGGTAAGCGGACGAGAATAGACAGTACCACGCCGGTTTAGGTATGCAGCAATACCGGTGAGACTGCTCTGTGTGCCAACTTCTTTCCTCCGTAACCAACATGGCTAGCCAAAGTTGACAGTATGCTGGGACATCCTATCTCGCTTAAGTCAGGCGGTACGGTGTTGGTGTGTGGGTTGATAGAGATTTTACAGTTTATAGAATACAAGGACTCAAAAAATTAAAAATGGCAATCAGTTAAAATCTAACAATATCTGCCTGGGTTCTACATCCTTGATCTTTTAAAGGTGCTTTGAAATAAAATTAAAAACACCACTGTCGGGAATTTTTACACTTTTTTGACTTGTCTCCTCGAAAACGGACTATAATTGTCTGTTTTTGAAGCATGTTTTTTGACTAATCACCGTAACTCATTGATAACAAAAATCAAACGATCTTAAAGCCTCGCTGTCGGTAAAGTTTACACTTTCTGCTTTGCTGGAATTGCCTGTTAATAAAAAACTTTTAAAATCAGGATGTTACGTTAACGGCATAGAATTTGCTTAACAATAAAGGGGACGTGTGTCTTCAATATTCGTAAATGCATCTATTCCAGGTTGAAAGTTGACGCGCAACACAAGCTCTTACGCCGTGTGAGCATATTAACAACCTTTTTTTCAATATATTACTACGTTAGGGCTTGTTACAAAATAACTTGCGTTTTTCGCGCTCAGCTTTGGATTGGATTTGCCTGGTCCGATTGAGCAAAATCGCAGGAATAGCAGGGCTATTTTGAGGATTTTGCGATTAAGGAACAGTCAAAGACGGCCCGAAGATGAGATGCGAAAACGTTAAGTTATTTTGGGACAAGCCCTTAAGGAAGACCATTGAAATTAGGCCTCTCTAAAAAAACTTTCTCTATTTCAAAAGGCGGACTGGAAAGTCCGCCTTTTGTTGTTTTAAGCAAAGCAAATTTCATAATAGTCTTCAACTTCCAGTCTTCAGTCTATCCACCTTAAGGTTAACTATAATTCTTTATTCAAGGAGGGGTTGAGATGAAAAAAACATGGTTTAAGGTTTTTACGTGTCTGTTTGTTCTTCTTTTTGCCGGTTTGTGGATTGTCGGCGGTGTTGCAGAAGCGAGTTTCAGGGATACGAGACAAAGGGAACATCACAGGCATCACCACCCCGTCGCTTCTTACAAGGTAGGCGGCATAGTAAGCGAACTTGCCGATGGTGAAACGATTGTTCTTCAAAACAACGGCGGGGATGATCTTGAAATTACGGCAAACGGTGACTTTGTTTTCTCTACCACGTTTGCCGATGGCGGAACCTACGATGTTACGGTTTTGACCCCTCCGGATAAT
>CAYWZR010000273.1:0-2703 GCA_964462885.1 uncultured Nitrospirota bacterium | reverse complement strand
AAACACTTGAAAAGCATGGCGTGAAATACAGCGTACGCAAAAATGAAAACTGGCTAAGTAATTTTTTCTTTAACTGGGTCGTACCTTTTGGCCTGTTTTTTCTTGTCTGGGGATGGATGATGAAACGAATGGGTGGAGGTAGAGGATTTCTTAATATAGGAAATAACCGTGTTCATATTCACGCTGATTCCGCGCCCAAGGTTACCTTTGACGATGTTGCCGGGGCTGAAGAGGCTAAACAGGAATTAAAAGAAAGCATTGAGTTTCTGAAAAATCCGGAGCGCATTCGGAGCCTAGGAGGCCGCATGCCAAAGGGAGTGCTTCTTATGGGCCCGCCCGGCACCGGAAAAACACTGCTGGCCAGGGCCGTGGCAGGCGAAGCCGGAGTTCCATTTTTCAATATCAGCGGCTCGGAGTTTATCGAGATGTTTGTCGGTGTGGGCGCGGCCCGTGTCCGCGATATGTTTGAGCAGGCGAGAAAAAAATCGCCATGCATTATTTTTATTGATGAGCTTGACGCCATTGGCGGCGCAAGAGGCATAGGGCCCGCAATGGGCGGCCATGATGAACGGGAGCAGACGCTGAACCAATTACTTACAGAGATGGATGGCTTTGACTCCTCTACCGGTGTTGTAGTTCTGGCCGCAACAAACCGACCGGAAATACTCGATAAAGCTCTTCTTAGGGCTGGCCGTTTTGACCGGCAGATACCTGTGGATAAGCCCGATCTTGAGGCTCGTCACGCCATCTTAAAACTCCATACCATTAAAGTTAAAATGGCCGATGATGTTGATCTTTATATCGTGGCAAGACGGACACCGGGCTTTGTCGGAGCCGACCTTGCAAACATAACCAACGAGGCTGCTATTCTTGCAGTTCGCCGGAATCATGAGGCGGTTTCAATGGCCGATTTTGAAGCTGCCATCGACAGGGTTATTGCCGGCCCTGAAAAAAAGCATCGGGTAATGAACGAAAAAGAAAAACAACGGGTTGCCTTTCATGAGTCCGGCCATGCGCTGGTGGCGGAGTCTGTACCGACTGGAGAACCGGTTCATAAGGTTTCTATTATTCCCCACGGTGTAGCGGCTCTTGGTTACACCATGCAGCTTCCTGTGGAAGAAAAATTTCTCTCAACCGAAAATGAGCTTAAAGACCAGATCGCCATTCTTCTTGGCGGACGGGTGGCTGAGGAGATAGTTTTCGATGATATTTCCAGCGGAGCGCAAAACGATCTGGAAAGAGCCTCGGACATCGCGCGCTCAATGGTGACTCAGCTCGGTATGAGCGAAAAGCTGGGGCCGCTCACATACGGCAAGCGGCAGCGGCTTGTCTATCTTGGAGTTGAAAGCAGCGAGGACCGAAACTACAGTGAAGAGACAGCGCGCATAATAGATGCCGAGATTAAAGACCTGATTGGTGACGGTCAAAAGCTTGCAAAGAAAATTCTTACAGATAAACGGGTGGCTCTGGATGCCCTGGCTGGACTTCTGGAGAAAAAGGAGGTTATTAGTGGTAAAGAAGTTGAAGCAGCGATAAAAGATGCCGGAGGGAAAAAGCAGGCATTATGAAAACAGGCAGGGTTGCAATTCATTCACTATAAATTAAGCTTTCTTTTATGTCTCCTTTTACAACTTCTTTTAGCTGGCCAAGTGGCAGGCCACAAAATGCCCTGGTTCTGTTTCAGTAAGACTGGGAATGACTTTATCACACGGCTCAAAACGTTTCGGACACCTTGTGTGAAACCGGCAACCGGTTGGAATATCGGATGGACTCGGAACATCGCCTTTCAGAATTATACGCTTTCTTCGCTTATCCGGATCAGGTTCCGGCACCGCAGACAGCAGCGCTTCGGTATATGGATGAAACGGGTGGCTAAAGAGAGCTTTGGTTTCCGCCTGCTCTACTATTACCCCAAGATACATCACCGCTACACGATCAGAGAAGTGGTGGACCACATGCAGATCGTGACTAATTAACAGATAAGATAGGTTTCTCTTTTTCTTAAGGTCGCTAAGTAGGTTTAGAATTTGCGCCTGTATAGAGACATCCAGCGCCGAGAGGGGTTCGTCAGCCACTATCATTTCCGGTTCGAGCGCCAAGGCCCGGGCAATGCAGATCCTCTGCTTCTGCCCGCCACTGAATTCATGAGGATAACGATCGGCTGCGGCATGCGGAAGTCCAACCTGGTCGAGCAAATCCAGCACCCGGAGCCGCAACTCGGCCCCACGCGCCAGGCCATGGATGACAAAAGGCTCTCCCACTGCATCCATAACCTTCATCCTGGGATTTAAAGAAGCAAAAGGATCTTGAAATATTACCTGTAAACGGCGGCGAATAGCCTTTAATCCGGCCCGGCCTGCTTCCTGAAGGTTCTCTCCGGCAAACCAAACATTTCCTTCTGTCGGCTCAAGAAGGTGTAAAACAAGCCTCGCCAGTGTGGATTTACCACAGCCCGATTCGCCGACAATTGAACAAACCTCGCCGCGCTTCACGCTAATGGATACACCGTCAACAGCCCGAACAATAGTTTTTCTACCAAAGACTCCGCCGCTGGTCTCGAAATATTTTTTCAGCCCTTCTGTTCGCAATAGGTCTTCCACTATAGAAAATCCTTTGCCTTTAGGCATCGCACCAGGTGGCCGGGTTTAAGCTCCTGTAACTCCGGCTCGTTTTGACGGCATTCGTCAACCCGGCACCTGCACC
>CAYWZR010000272.1:0-2783 GCA_964462885.1 uncultured Nitrospirota bacterium | reverse complement strand
CTTCCCTGTCAGCAATAATACAAAACTATCCTGGAGCATATCTTGTCTCTGGTAATGTTATGTCTGAAGTAGTATCAGAGGTAATTACATCAGATATCAAGAAAATGACGATTGTGGCCGCAGCATTTGTAATTATTCTTACTGTCTTGTTTTTGGGTAATATGGTGGAGGCTGCCATCGCTCTTGTGCCAGTACTTACAAGTGTCATCTGGCTTCTAGGGATAGTATCTGCTCTCGGATTTTATTTAAATGTAGCAAGCCTTGTTGCCTATATCGTTGCAATGGGGCTTTGTGTTGATTACGGTATTTTTATGGTTTATAAAAGTCGCAAAGATATAAGAACCGGTACAGTGTTGGCAGTAACCCTATCTGCTATTTCTACACTTATGGGGGCTGGTGTGCTACTTTTTGCAAAGCATCCTGCACTGTTTTCTATAGGTACAACTATGGTTATAGGCGTAGGTGCAGGATACCTGTCATCATTGCTTGTTGTACCTCGTCTTCATGAACTTCTAGTAACTGTAAAAGGTAGAAAGTAGAAGATGAAACAAGCAGTAATTGTTTTTGTTTTATTGGTTGTTTGTGGATGCAGTGCAATTCCGTTCCAAAAGCCGGTGTTGGTTGATATGTCACTGCAAAACACAATGGACATCAGAGATCGATTCAGTAAGAGAGTTCCTGAAAAATTCAACTTGTTAAATAATATTATTTTTAAGTATAATTTTTCCAAAAAAATATCGGCACTTGGTTCTATAACTGCCAAGGGTGTTGATGAGTTTACTGTTGTATGTATTAACCCGTTAGGGGTGAAATTATTTGAGATATACGTAGATAAGAACGGAACTCACAATCGTTTTTCAATTGGTAAATTGAGAAATAAAAATATCGCAAAAGTAGTGGGAGAGGATATAAAACGTATCTATTTTAATTTGGTCCCCTCAGAGGATGCATCTGTCAAAACAAGGAGATACAAGATAATTTTCTCACAAAATTCGGAATCAGGGAAATTGCTTTACATATTTGGGGGGAAAAACGGATATCTTTTAGAAAAAAAATTTTACGAAAACGTAAACCTCTCTTGGAGAGTCTCTTATTACGAGTACAGATTAGTTGACAACAACCTATACCCAAGTGGAATTATATTTGACAATTATAAATATGGTTATCAATTAATCGTAAAACTGAAGGAAGTGTTCAATGAGCAGGATTAAAAAAGAGATAAAAAAGAGCATGATTGCCTTTATGGAGAAAGAAAATGTAGACGGGGACAGTGAACTTTCTGCTCGTTTTGTTTTTGACGAGAACTTTATTGGTTTTCAGGGGCATTTTCCCCAAAACAAGGTTTTGCCAGGTGTCTGCCAGATACAGTGTGTAAACGAAATGCTTGAAGGATGGAAGAAAAGAAAGGTCGGATTGGAAGAGATCGTTTCTGCAAAATATCTTTTGCCAGTATCACCACTTGAGGAGTTGACCATACGGTGTAGTAATATCAAGTTTTCAGACATTTTTTCTACCTTAAAAGCCTCTGTAAGTAAAGGGGGAGAAAAGGTTTCTGAGTTCAAGCTTAAGGTTACTTTTGGTGATTCCATCAAACAGGACGAATAGTAATGACAAGGCGAAAAAAGGGAATCTATTTCAACCGTGAGGCGGCAGCGCCAAAGTCTGTTGTAGTGAATATTCCCAGTAGAGTACGTTTCAGCGATGTTGACGTAATGGGTATTGTCTGGTTCGGAAAGTATCCTGTTTTTTTTGAAGAAGGTTCGGCTGCTTTGGGCAGGCTATGCGGTCTTTCATACGGGGATTTATACAAAGCTAAATTGCGTGCTCCTATTGTTGAGTGCCATATCGACTATTATGTTCCTCTATACCTTGACGAAGAGTTTACAGTAAAGGCCTCGTTAGTATGGAATGAGGGATCACGCTTAAACACAGAATACCAGCTTATAAAGGATCGCGATATAATGGCCGCAAGCGGATATACCGTACAGCTTTTAACAGATCCTAATGCTGATGTCTGCATCGTGTCTCCTGAGTTGCTTGAAAAATGCCGTATACGATGGAAAAGAGGTGAGTTTTTTTGAAAGACAATGGGGCATATGTAGTTTATGCAGATATGGTGACCCCGTATGGTTCTGGAATGGACACTTGCTGGGAAGGTATTATGTCTGGAAAAACAGCACTGTCACTGGTCAATCGATTTGATACCAGTGCTTTTCATTCCGATTACGCAGGTATTATTGATGGGCTTGAATATGGTAAAGAACAATCTCTTGTAATGCAGATGCTCACTACTCTTTTTAAAAGAATTTCAATTCCAGAAGACGCAACACTTATCCTGGCAACGACAAAAGGTGAAGTTGATATTCTTGAACAGTCCATATTAAAGGGAACAAGAGATGCTAACCAAAGTCGTCTTAGTTTTTTGCTTGAGAAAGTAAAAAACCTAACAGGAGTCAAAGATAAGGGCATGATAATATCTGCTGCATGTGCTTCATCAAGCGCAGCTCTTGCAAAGGCCGCCTCTATGATTACAATGGGGCTGACTGATTGCGTAGTCGTAGTGGCATGTGATAGCGTAACCGAGTTTATCTACTCAGGGTTTTCTTCATTAATGGCTCTTGACAAATCCAATGCAAAACCTTTTGACAAAGACAGAAGCGGGCTGAGTGTAGGCGAAGCTTCTGCTGTTTCTTTAGTGATGAGTGGTTCAAGGGTGAAGCGTGAGGACGTGGAGGTTCTAGGAGAGGTTAAAGGCTGGGGTTTCAGTTGTGATGCAAACCACA
>CAYWZR010000271.1:0-2804 GCA_964462885.1 uncultured Nitrospirota bacterium | reverse complement strand
TGCATTTCAAAGGTACTCAGGCCAGAAGCGCAAAGGATATTGCAAATGCCATTGATTCGGTTGGAGGTGAATTGAACGCCTTTACCTCCAGGGAGGGCACTACATATTACACGAAAATTTTGGATCAGCAGTTGGACATGGGTGTAGATCTTTTAAGTGATATCCTCATCTCCTCCACCTTCATGGAAGAAGAGATAGAGAAGGAAAAAAGTGTTATTGCAGAAGAAATCAAGATGGTGGAAGACACTCCAGACGAATACATTCACGATCTTTTTAATCAGACTGTATGGGGAAAAAGAGGGCTTGGAGCCAGCGTTCTTGGTAATCCCGAAACAGTTATGTCCACAGACCGTAGTAAGCTGCTTAAATATGTAGCTGGCTACTATCGTCCTGACAATATTGTGGTTGCAGCAGCAGGTCGTATAGATCCTGATCAGCTTGTTGAGCGTCTAAATAAAACGCTGGGGAAGATACAAAAAACTGATGTGCCAGAACGTGAGTTACAGCAGTGGGGCTCTGAAAAACTTGTAGTAAAAACAAAGGACTTGGCGGAAGTGCACGTTTGTCTGGGTGTGAAAGGTGTTGCTTGTGACGATCCTGACCGCTATGCTCTTTACGTGCTTAATACAGTGTTTGGAAGCGGTATGAGTTCCAGGCTATTTCAGGAAATAAGAGAGAAAAGAGGTCTTACCTACTCAATTTACTCCTTTATTTCGTCCTACCAAGATACCGGTTTGTTTGCAGCTTACGCTGGAACAAGTCCCCAGCATGTGACTGAAGTTATACGTCTGGTTATCAACGAACTGGCCATGCTCAGAAATGGTGTGGATGAGGAGACGCTTCTAAGAACCAAGGAGCAGCTTAAAGGCAATCTCATTCTTGGACTTGAGTCCACGAGTGCTCGAATGAGCCAGATGGCAAGAAATGAGATCAACTTCGGGCGTTATTTTACGCTGGAGGATATAATATCAAAGATTAATGCGGTTTCTGAAGCAGATGTTAAGAAAATTGCCGAAAGACTTATTCTAGAAGATAACCTGGTTATGACATTGCTAGGACCTGTTAGCAGTTCTGATACGTTATCCGGGCTAATGAAGTTTTAGGTGGCAGAAAAATATGGGAAAAAGTAGACGTTTAAAACCGCCTCCAACAGACCTAAAAAAACGTTCGGCTCTTGAGTTGGCAAGTGAGCTTGCCAGAAAAGCGCAGCGGCCAGGCCCTGACTACCGCGAGAGGTCGCTTAAGCTACATGGCTTGATTTGTGCCAAGTGTGCTCAGGAGTTTGACGAATCAAACAAGCAGCTTCTTACAGTGCATCATAAGGATGGAAACCCTAAAAACAATCCGCCGGATGGTTCCAACTGGGAAAATCTCTGCACCTATTGCCACGAAGATGAGCATAGCCGTGGTATCATGGGCGATTATTTCAGCGGTGATTAAGAATTTATCTTTAATTATCAATGCGGTAAAAATAGCTTCCGCGATGCTTCCTAAGGTAGAAAAGCAGAATAAATATAAATAATTCCAGAGACATTGCTGATAATTTCAGCAGACTGGATAGCCATTCTGAATAATCTTTCTTCTACTATCAGAAATCATATATAATTATAATAACCAAGTTCATATATATTAAATATAATGAGGGAGGTAGAAGAATATGACAAAAGGTGAACTGTCCAACTACTGCGACAGCGGGCTTGCCAGGTTGGACTCTATTGTAGACAATATATTTTCTGTTGCTACTACAGGAAAAACAGAGTTCACAGCTATAGAGCTAGCTGCTATGTCTGCGTTTATCCATTACCTGTACGCTGTAGTCGAAAATGTAATCAAAGAAATTCTCAAGTTCGATGGTATCAGCGAGCCTACCGAGGAAAACGTCCATCAAAAATTGCTTAAGACTGCTGGAGAACTCGGTATTATCCCCCCCGACCTTTTTCAGCCTTTATCCGACCTTCTGAGCTTTAGAAACGCTTTTGTTCTCACACAGACGGAAAGCGCCGGATGGGAGGCCCTTTCACCCCTTGTAGCTGAACTGGAAGGGTTCAGAAAGCATTTCCGTCAAGAAGTACTTGAATACCTGGCAGTTGTAGAGAGCGAGTGAAAAAACTGATCAAAATGAGAAACCTAAACAAGTCTAAACAAACGGGGAACAATCCAGTAAATTCGGTTATCCGTTAAGTGCGCTTTTTATCTCGGCTAAGACTACATCACTCGAAGTGCCCTTTATAGTTTTCAGCAGCCCTTCTTTTTCGTAGAATCCAACCAAAGGAGCAGTTTTTTCATTGTAGATTTCAAGCCGCTTGCTAATGGCTTCTTCTGTTTCATCCGCTCGCTGTATAACAACCGCGCCGCATTTTTTGCATTTATCCCCATCTGCAGGAGGGTTTGACTTGATATTGTAAATTTCCTGACAGTCAACGTTTGAACAGGTCCGGCGTGTGGTTAGACGGTCGAGAATAACATCTCTGGGCACATCTATATTAGCCACCATCTCAAGTTTTATTTCGAGTTTATCTAACAGCTTCTTTAGTTCTTCCGCCTGGGGAATGGTTCTTGGAAATCCATCCAGCAAAAAGCCTTTTTTGCAATCATCTTCCTGAAGACGTTGTTCCATTATGCCCATTATTAAAGAATCAGGAACAAGACCGCCACTGTCCATGTGTCCCTGAGCCTCTTTGCCCAGCGGAGTTCCTGCCTTTACAGCCGCTCGTAGTTTGACCGCAGCTCGAGAGCTTTCAAAGAGGTCTGGAGCCGACACAGCCTTTGTTTATGCCAACGTCTACGACGCGGCCGAGGCTCTG
>CAYWZR010000270.1:0-2809 GCA_964462885.1 uncultured Nitrospirota bacterium | reverse complement strand
GCCACTTGCGTTACGTCCTTGTCCTGTGTGTCGATCCCCAGCTTCTGAGCAGTGCTCATGACCTTGCCGGCATCCTTAATCTGAAAGTCTTTGGCTTCACCCGTGGTTACCGCTTTAAAGGTTGTGGCCATATCTCTTGCATGATCAGAATGCGCTGCTGTACCGGCTGCCACATTCCGAAGCAGATTTCTTGTAGAAACCACAGGCAGCGTGGCCCCGCAAACCCCGGCGGCTTCGGTGTCAGCATTTTTGCCCACTAGTCTGCATGGGCCCATGAAACATATTTTACAGCAGGCGCCGGAATGACCAACCGGGCAGGCCTTGAGCTTATCCGCACGGTCAAAGGCTGTTTCTTTGCCCGTTTCCTCGGCCCAAACCAAGATCTTTTCAGCTATATTGTCTGCACTTTTATGACCTTCACTCATGAGAATGATCCTCCGATTCTTCAGCGATTGTTGAAAAAACACTTATAAATAGATGTGTGTAATACCTGGAGTCATAGAACACAACAGATAGATTGTGCCCATAGGATAAGTACTTTAAAAATTAGAAGGTAATTATGTCAAGGTTTTTTGCGGGACATCTTACAGGGTACCTTGCAAGATAGATTTGTTCTGCTATTTTCCAGGCTGGATTGGTTCTCTTTCCAGGTCCCTATTCAGGCTAATTATAGAGTCTGTCTATAAATTGCCTTTTTTTATTTTTGTCATGCCCGAAGTCTTTAGTCGGGCATCCAGAACTCATTAGAAAAGACTGGGTTCCGGCTTAAGGACTGCCGGAATGACAGGTAGAGAGACTGAATTTATGTGCAGAGTCTAACTAAAAGCCAAAAGAGGAAAGTAGATCATCAACGTCTCCCTGGTCAATTCGGGTATGACTGGCTGGTCCTTTGAGGTCTTCTTGCTCTTTTGTTTCCGCAGTTTCTTTCTGTTGGACTACTTCGACACCGAAATTCTTAATAAGTCCTATGAGTTGTTTTTCTAATTCGTGTACAAGCTTAATAATACGTTTTATCATTTGTCCTGTAAGATCCTGGAAGTCCTGTGACATGAGGATTTCATTGTAACCGTCCGATGATCTGTTTAAGTATGCGGCAAGCTCTTCTCTGACAGACTCCATAGCCGTGATAATCTCGACCGAAGCTTTCTGCTTTTTCAGGTTGTCTATATCGGCATCGAATTTCTCTAGTGTGGCTTTCATGTTTTCGTTGTCATCAAGCCCTTTTTCTACGATATTAAGTGTTTTATCCGCTGCCTGCTTTGTAAGGTTCAAGACCTTCTCAAGGCTGTCCGCTGCCTCGGGCATATCTTCGGTAGCCAGAGATTTTATTTTGGGATCCAGCGTACGCCTAAAATCTTTTAAGGAGTCATGGAGATTTCTGGTAATGTTTCCCACCTCGTCGAAGAGCTTTTTTTCACTTATCTTTGTGAGATTGTCTATTGCAGTTTCCGCTTCCTCCAGATTTCCTTTTGCAAGCGCACTCATTAGATTTTGAACCTCAGTCACCAACTTCTGGATATCTTCGGATCCTCGGTTCGCCTCGTCAGCTTTAGAAATGAGGTTTTTTTCTATTTTTTTCATCTCTTCTTTCAAAAATCCCGGTTCATTGGCCGAGGTTTCATTAACCTTAGCCGTGTTTTCTTTTCTCAGTATACGGTCAAGATCCGGCAGGAGTATCAGCCGATCATCTAACCTTGCCACTTCGGTTACATCCGTAAGCGCCATGCTCTCATATATGTTTCCTATTGGTTCTATACGATCACTCGATATGGGGATAACACCTGTGATCTCATCCACTTGTATCCCGGCCACCTCTTCGCCAGCATTTATCACCATTACATTACCATGTTTGTTACTGTTGTCAGCTACCGACATAGCAAATCTGTTTTTTAGATCCATAACATGGATTACCCGTCCCCGCAGGTTGATTATCCCTGCTATGGATTTATCGCTTTGCGGCACATCAGTAAGAGGAATATTTCTAATGATCTCCTGCACGGATAAAATATCGACGGCAAACTCTCTGTCGCTCAACATGAATCCTATGTACTGTTTTTCCATCAGTCCCTCCGAAACTTTTTGTAACTAGTCCCTTTCGGCATAAATTTCAGGAAACTGTAGAAATTAACAAACAAATTTATACTGTAGGCAATCTAAAATATTCTAAAATATTTGGACATATTTAGATGGCAGGCAGAAAAATCTCGTAAATTTGATGCTTTCGTAAAAAATATTAACCTTAAAATAAATATATTATTTTATTCAATAAACCTGCAAATAACGCTTGTATTTACTTATGTTTATGGTGAAATATTTAACAAGTTCAATGGATTCAAGATAATGTGCTCCACCACGACTAAAAGTCCATCCATAGACAAAAAAAGGGGCAGACTGTAATGCCTGCCCCTTTACGTTTTATCAGAAGCTACCTACTTCTTCTACCACGCCTCATGCCTCTTCTGAGGCCTTTGCTTGTAAACTCAGCACTGATTGTATGGTCAGAGGATATAGTTGTAAATGTATAGTTTCCCACCTGACCTACTGAAACACCATCAACAAAAATAATGTCATTGGTGGTTGTTTCTATAGAGCCGTTTTCCGGGTATCCTTAGAATATTTGCGGTGGCACGATTGTATCATCAAATATGGGCTAGCCAGGCACTCCTCCCTGATCATTATTAGCTTTGCTGTCAGCGTCAATATTAAACAGATTTGTAAATGATGAGGTTTCGTCTGTTGCAGGATTTCTGAAGGTCTGACAGGAGTTTAAGAGATAAAGCCTCCTATTGCCTGTAACCCCTCAAAAACA
>CAYWZR010000269.1:0-2878 GCA_964462885.1 uncultured Nitrospirota bacterium | reverse complement strand
ACTATTCGTTCGCTGATTATGATCTTGAGTTTTATCACAGCGGCGCTGCTTGGCAGAAGCAAACATTGGCCTTCCGCGCTGGCGCTAGCCGCATTTGCCGTTCTTTTGTGGCAGCCGGCAGCTGTTTTCGACATATCCTTTCAGCTCACCTTTGTTGCAGTTTTGTCCATCTTACTTCTGTCAAAGTGGTTTATAAGTCGTGAAGAAGATTTGGAGGCAGATCAAATTGACCAAAACATTAAACTCGATCAACAATCCGGAAAAGAGAAAATTTCAAAGTATTCAAAGTATTCAAAATATTCAAAATATTTTAAGGCGCTTATTGTGGTGTCTGTGGCGGCAGCCATAGGAACTGCGCCTTTGGTAGCCAGTTACTTTCATCGTATTTCGATAATTTCACCGCTTTCGAATCTATTAATAATGCCTCTAACCGGCTTCCTCGTAGTTCCGCTTGGACTTCTACATGGGCTTTTACTGCTCACCTTCGGAGGAAGTTTTCTTGAGTATGTTTTGCAACCTCTTGTTTCGTTCTTCCTGGAGGCTGTTCGTTTTTTCGGCTCGATTCCATATGCTTCGTTCTCGGTTGGCGCTCCTTCGTTGTGGCAGATTGGAGTATTTTACCTTGCACTCTTTCTACCCCTTCGTTTCAGATACCGGGCTTTTACTTTTGCGGCGATGATTGCGTTTGTCGTATTCACAGGAGCTATGGACAGTGGATTTCAGCTTGCTCTTCTGGATGTAGGAGAGGGAGAGTCATTATATCTTCGTCTTCCTGATCAAAAAAATATACTGGTAGATACCGGCGGCCTAAGATTCTACGATATCGGCTCAAGTGTCGTAGCGCCGTTTTTACTTGGACAAGGTGTGCGAAACATCGATACAGTGATTCTTACACACAGCGATTTCGACCACTCAGGTGGACTTCGTTCGATAGCTGATTCCTTGAATATCGGCGAAGTATGGTGGAACGGCTATTCTTCCCAAAAAAAATCTAACAAAATCTCTAACAAGATTGAAAAACTTGCCGAAGATTTAGCCGGCATCCCTTTCCATGTGGTGAAACGTGGCGACTACCTGGAAGGCAGTGGTTACCGGATTGAGGTTCTTCACCCTGATAAGAGTTTTTCTGCAAGATCTAAAGGTACAGGTAAACGTAAAGATAAACGTTATCAAAGCTCGAACAATAACTCGCTTGTACTAAAGCTTACTTTAAACAACCGTAATTTTCTCCTAACCGGCGATATCGAAAAAGTTGCGGAGGAGTATCTTGTAAATAATGAAGGTACCGGGCTTAAGAGCCTTCTGCTTAAAGTGCCACATCATGGTGGAAAAACTTCTGCAACGCGGGTTTTTTTGGCATTGGTTGCTCCTGAGGTTGCGATCATAAGCGCTGGAAAGAACAACAGATTTCGACATCCGCACATCGAAACGCTTAAAAGGCTGGCTACTGCAGGAGCCCGGATATACCGTACAGACCGGGACGGAGCTGTTTTTATAGATGAAAAAGACGGACGTTTCCGCGTACGAACTTATGAGGATTTTAGGATGAAACCGTGGTCAGGCTGGCAAGACGAGTGGAGAAATTTTGCTGTGCTTCTGGGTTTTTCATCGTAGGGGCAGGCCCCTGTGCCTGCCCTTGCCTGTTGGGCCCCTGTGGCAGCCCCTTGCTGTTGGATCCCTGTGCCCTGCCCTTGCCCCCCTTGCCGCGCCTGTGCTTGTTTTGGCCCCTGTGCCTGCCCTTGCTGTTGGGCGCCCTGTGGCGGACCTGTGCCTGTTTCTTTTAAGTTGTCCCTGCCTGCTTCCTTGTTTATTTGCCCTGTATAAGCCTGTTCTCTGTGCCCTACCTCCTGTGCGCAAATGGTGCCGGGTAAAACATGATCAAACTATGAGGGCAATCACAGGATTAAGACAATCACACGATTAGGGCAATCACAGGGTTAGGGCAACCACAGGGGGATTGCCCCTACGATTTTCTTGCATTGAGCCAGCCCTCTAACAGAATCAATGCGTGTACGACTATCAGCCCTGCAAGAAGACCCAGCGGGTCTATTCCTACATCTCTGACAAGCAGAAACAAACCTGCTGCAACAGCCATAAGCCGAAACATCGAAAAAAACCACAATACTCCTTTTGTTTTTATTCCTTTAGTAAGTGTGCCAGCGGTTGCAACTACCCCTTTAAGGTGAAGAATGCCGACAATGCCGCCCAGCAAAATCGCGGGTGGAAAGCGTTTCCAGTCAAGAACAGCGGATGCCGCGGCCAGAAAGAAAAGGGTCCAGGCGGACCTGTTAGTTATCTTGCGTACCAGGGTTGGTGTCATCTTCACTCGATCTTTTTGCCATATCAAATATCTTTATGAAGCCGCCAGCAATACCCAGCAGCAAAAATATGATACTCAGCCATGGAAACGTTCCAAATACTTTGTTATCCAGAAAGTAGCCAATGCCTCCGCCTACAAAGGTTGAAATCACAAGAGATATCCCCATGCTGCTCAGGTCAATGAGGGCACGATAGGCGGACACATTCTTCTTTTTATCAACTGGCATACTGGAGTATCTATTTGTAAAATATTCCTAAAATATTCCTAAAACAATAAATTTACACAAAATATATTACACTATCTGATTAACTATGAAATTTGTAGATTTAGCTCACATAGAGATTAAGGCCGGAAACGGCGGGCGCGGCTGTGTCAGTTTTCGAAGGGAGAAGTATATTCCCAAAGGCGGCCCTGACGGCGGTAACGGCGGTAAGGGTGGGGATGTTGTGCTCATAGCTACAAGCAATATGAGCACACTTCTTGACTTCAAATACCAGCCTAACTACAAAGCCCCTGCTACTGGATGACGAAGTGCTGGGGCTGATTCAGGTTGATACC
>CAYWZR010000268.1:0-2900 GCA_964462885.1 uncultured Nitrospirota bacterium | reverse complement strand
CTCCGCTTGCCGGTGGATTAACCTACAGTGTTACAGTTTTAACTTATCCGGTTTCTCAGGTATGTAGCGTTACAAACAGTACTGGCACAATCGCTGCTGCAAATATTACTGATGTAACAGTTAAGTGTGCCACCAATATCATACCGTCCACTGTTATTCGCACCCCATACCTTCAGAATGTCACAAAAAACAGTGTTGACGTTATGTGGGGCACTGATGAAAGTATAACAAGTGGCACACTTTATTGGGGCAACTCACCTGGAAACTACACTAACAGCGTTAGCAGTACTTACTTTTATGCCACTGAGGACAATGCCGACTGCGGTGGCAATGAAATTTCCTCTTACAGCAATGTAGTACATACAGCCACTATTAGCGGCCTCACTGCCGGGCAGAGCGTTTATTACTATATAAGTTCTGAAGATGGCACTGTTGGTTTAAATGACTCATCTTACAAAGCTACTGCTGCTCCACCTGATAATGCTTCTTTCCGGTTTATCGCTTACGGCGATAGCCGCCCCACATGCGCTAATCCCTATCCTTCTGATAATGCTCGTACTCGTCTGATTAGTACGATGATTTCACACAGCCCGGATCTTATCCTACATACAGGTGATATCGCCATAAATGGGAGGCTCAAGCAGTTTGACAATTTCTACTTTGCTCCCACAGGACCAATTGCAAAGAGCACTCCGGTTTTTACCACGATAGGTAATCACGATATACGCTGGAATGGAACAGTACCGGCCTACCGTGATGTTTACAGCCTTCCGACAAACAGCGCTGATGGAACTGAAGACTACTACTCGTTTGATTATGGAAGCGCTCACTTTGTCAGCTTGAATACAGGGTTACTTCCGGGTGGTTACAGAAACGGATATAAGAATTCTGAACGAGCCGCTGAAATGAAAGATTGGCTCGAAAATGACCTCAATTCCACTACAAAACCATGGAAGGTTATTTTCTTTCATCGTCAGTACTACCTAAAGGACGTTGACGCCGCATGGCGCACTATTTTTGAAGAAAATAGTGTAAGTCTTGTCCTTGTCGGCCATGCGCACCACTTTGATTCACACAGTCGTAACGGTGTTACATACATTGTTACAGGTGGCGGCGGATCACCCCTGACCGGTGCTGGCATGGCATGGCCTAATTATCGTATCGATACATTCTCTGCTTACAACTTTGTCCAAATAGATGTTACCCAAAGCAAGCTTGATATCAATGTTTTTAATATCGGCAACATCCTTAGAAAAAATATTCTTCTAAATAAATAATTTTCAGAAAAAATTTCAGAAAAATTTCAGAAAAGTTTCAGAATAATTTTCAGGAAAGCGTCCGTGTTCGTCTGTGTGGGTCGTGTAAAGATAAGGAACTCAGTTTATTATGGGATAATTGTAAAATATCCTATGCCGGTGGGTCGATAAAGCTTAAAATCCCTGCGATCCAGTGTAAAAATACTCTGAATCCGCTCTCTTTCAGCAACTCGAACCAGAGATGCATCTGCCAAGTCCATAGGAAGATCTTTGAACTTCTCCATCAGTTCACGCATTCTGGGGAGATCAGATACCTCAGGCGGCAAAATAGCGACTGCTCCGCAGGATAACATTTCCCAAAGAGCCTCTTGGGTCTTCCAGGAAAAAACCAGCAAATACATAGCCTTGGTTACAGCAGGCCATACGGTTGCCAACGGATCCTCGAAGGATTTAAATGCTTTTTTGCAAATCTGGTGGTGAGTATCGCTTTGATCCAAAATGGCTACGAGTGGTCCGGCATCAATCAGTACGTTTTTCACGGGCCTTACTCTTGATCATGTTGCGAAATTGTTCCCCTGTCTTTTTTGAAAGCTCCAAGCCACCACTGTCCACGCAGCCGATCAGGTGTTTGGCTGCTTCGTATGACCGAAGAGGTTTTGTCTTTTCCTGCTGCGCAAATTCTGCAAGGGCTTTCCTGATGATTTCGGATTTTGTCATGCTTCGTTGCTTTGCCAGGCGTTGGATCAAATTTTCCGTCTGCGCATCTAGTCTTACACTTGTCGGCATTGTTTCCTCGTTTGTCTGTCGCTAATAAAAGAGCTATTTTGCCTGAAAAATACCTAATTTAAGGTATTGCACACTGCAATATGATTGTGCATAATAGGCTACTGTGATTATCAGGATAGCGATAGTTGAAGACGAAAAACACTTGCTAAACAGTCTTTCTATGCTTCTAAACGGGGCTGAAACCTTGGAGGTTGTGGGCTGCTTTATTACAGGTGAGGAGGCACTGGAGAAGATTCCGGGTGTGAATCCCAATGTGGTTATTGTAGATCTTGGCCTCCCTGTGATTTCAGGGATTGGGGTGATAAAAGAATTAAAAGGATTAAATCCAGCTATAAATACGCTTGTACACACAGTTTGTGAAGACAAAAAACATCTTTTCGCCGCTTTAAAAGCAGGTGCATCAGGATACCTTCTTAAGGGTTCAGGTTTTGGGGAGATGGTACAGGCAATAGAAGAGGTACACAATGGTTGTTCCTTCATGTCACCCAAGGTTGCAAAATATATAACAGAGTATTTTTATGAAATGGGAGAGGAGGAATCTAATGAAGATTTTTTCCTTACAGAGAGAGCGAAGGAGATATTAAGAGGTATAGCCGACGGTCTTACAGATAAAAAATTGGCTGAAAGGCTTTTTATTAGCCCGCATACGGTACGATCACACATAAGGAAAATTTACGAAAAGCTTCATGTCCACTCAGGAGCGGAGGCAGTGTCGAAGGCGATGAGAAAAGGACTATTATAGGCCACTTTTTTTAGCCGCAGATCCACACAGACTCACACAGATAAGGAGCCCAAGGATTCTATAAAGTTAGTACACTTCGTGTTTTAACAGAACTCGCAAAGCGACTGCATTTTTTT
>CAYWZR010000267.1:0-2928 GCA_964462885.1 uncultured Nitrospirota bacterium | reverse complement strand
CAAACTATAGGGCAAATCACACCTTTAACCCACTACCGTTTTTTTCTTCTTATAGCGTTTTTGTCCTATATAATTTTAGTAACGCCCTTTAAAGCTTTACAGGAAATTACCGATAAGAATAACAGTACTAATATCTGGAGACATAAAATGGCCGATGTTGCTTCGTCTGCGTCAAGTTCTATTGATATAAACAGTATAGTTTCACAGCTCATGCAGGTGGAGAGCCGCCGTAAAGTACTCCTTCAGCAGAAGGAGGCCAGCTATCAGTTGAAGCTCAGTTCAGTTGGCAACCTCTCCTCGGCAATGGCTTCTTTTAAATCATCTCTTAATGTTTTAAAGGTCAGAGCTAACTTCGAGTCTGTAAAAGCTGATTCCAGTGACTCTACGATTATTTCCGCTGCAGCTTCTTCAACCGCTTCTGAGGGGGTATACAATCTTGAAGTAACACAATTGGCCAGAGCAAATATGCTTGCCTCAACAGCCTATACTGATACAACCTCCACCATTGGTACAGGAACTCTTACTATTCAGGTTGGAAGCGGCGCCTCTATCGATATAACAATAGATTCGTCAAATAATTCCCTGACCGGAATTAAGAATGCTATAAATAGTTCCAGTGCAGAGGTAACAGCTTCAATAGTAAATGACGGATCAGGCTACAAGCTGGTTATGAATGCAGATAACATGGGAAGTTCAAACACTATTCAGGTAACAGTCTCTGGTGATAGTGCTGGGACCGACACTGATACAAGTGGTCTTTCAAACTTAGTATATGATCCCTCAGGCACACAGAATATGACAGAGATACAGGTAGCACAATCAGCCACGCTTCAAATAGGATCGGGTGCCGGAGCAATGACGATTACAAAGGATTCCAACACAATAACCGATGTTATCGAGGGAGTAACACTTAATCTTTTGAAAGCAGAGGTTGGAACCACTGTTTCTGTCACAGTTGCAAATGATCGAAGTACTGTAAAAGCAAATGTAAATAAATTCGTTTCAGACTTTAACTCGCTGGTTACAACGATAAAAGATTTAACCGCTTATGACAGCTCCACCCAGGTAAGCGGTCCATTGGCAGGTGACAGTATTATACGCCAGGTGGAATCAAATATTAGGCAAGCAATAGGAGCTTCTATTCCAGGCCTTTCCAGCGGATTGACATCACTTTCACAGATAGGTATAGCTACGCAGAGCGACGGCTCACTGTTGGTGGACAGTTCAAAGCTCGATGATGCTGTTTTAAATAATTTTGATGATATTGTAAAGCTTTTTGCAAAGGTGGGCACGGCAACAGATCCTAATATAAGCATGTTATCTTCAACCGACAACACTGTTGCAGGCACTTATGATGTTAATATTACACAGCCATCGACTCAGGGTGATTTTACTGGCGGAGCTGCAATTGTCTCTCTCGTTATTTCTACAGGATCTAATGATACGTTGAGTCTTTCTATTAATGGTGTTGCAGGTTCTATAACATTATCTGCAGGCACTTATGCGTCTAATGCTGCTCTTGCGGCAGAAATACAGTCTAAAATAAATGGTGATACTGACTTCAGTTCATCCGGGCTTACTGTATCGGTGACCGAAAGCAGTGGGGTTCTCACAATCACTTCGGATACATACGGTTCGGCTTCAACTGTAGGCACTATAAGTGGGAATGCCGCATCAAATCTCAGCCTTGACACAGGCACTTCCACTACAGGAATCGATGTGGCCGGTACCATAGGCGGTTATACTGCAACAGGTTCCGGCCAAAAGTTGACAGGGAGTACTGGCTCTCCGGTTGAGGGTCTTGCCTTGACTATTCTTGGAAACACAACTGGCAGCCGGGGTTCACTTACCTATTCCATTGGTGTAGCAGAGACGGTTTATAACAAAATGGATGCATGGCTTGACTCCAATACCGGAATAATTAAATCAAAAACAGACAGCATAAACTCATCTATAGAACAGATAGGAAACGCAGTTGAAAGAGAGGACAGAAGGCTTGTAAAAACAGAAGCTAGGCTCAGAAAACAGTTTGTCTCGCTACAATTATTACTGGACAATATGCAGGGAGTGAGTAGTTTTCTAAGTAGCCAGTTAGTTGGGTTTGATAATCTAATCAAAGGCATTACGAAGTAGGTAATAAATAAATGAAGACACTACTTGAAAGAAAAAGAAAAACCTATGAATCTCTTTTGACGATAACTGAAGATATGAAGAGATTGGCTGAAGAGGATGATTACGATGCCATTACACAGAAACTCTCAGGTCGTAGGGATGAGATAATAATTGAAATTATAACCATTGATAAGGAAATAAGTGAAAAAGAGTTAAAATTTAGCCCAGCTGACAAGAGAAAAATAATGGAAATGATAGCACTTGTACGCAGGATAGATGATGTCAATAATCGGTTGACAGAGAAAGTGGGCAAAAGAAAAGATGTTGTCGCTGGTGAAATCGGTAATTTGGGCAGGACCGCCGAGGCTGTATCTAAATATGTAAACTGCAGGGGCGATTACCTGAGTATTTCTACTTTGTCATTGAGTTAAATAGTTGGGCTTTCTGCAAAATTAGTGGGTAAAAATATTAAATTACAGATTCCAATATCATTATTTTTAACGCTTGCACAAAAAGTGCCTCCCTTTTTGGGAGGCACTTTTTGTAATTTTTATCGTGCTTGAGATGGTTGTATCTGCATAAAATGGATCATCTGTAAATAGCGAAGTGATACTTCCTAGCAAACCAGCTATATTCAATGCTTATTGAACAGTCTCGGCGATAGCAGTTCCGTCAGTAAAACCGGGGGCAGAAGCAGTGATTGTCACGCTCCCTGTGGTCCCTTCCACTCCCTGAATGTAGTAACGACCCCGTGTCTCCCCGTCAGCAATAAGTATATCTATATAAGCTGCACCCGGTGTCGAAGCATCAGGAGAC
>CAYWZR010000266.1:0-2939 GCA_964462885.1 uncultured Nitrospirota bacterium | reverse complement strand
ATTCTAAAAACAATGGGCGCCACCAAGGCCGGAATCATGACAATTTTCATGACTCAGGGGCTTGTAGTAGGTCTTGTGGGAACTATTTCAGGTCTTATCGGAGGATATGGTCTTTGCTGGTTTCTTAAAGAAACGGAATTGATATCGCTTCCTGCGGATGTTTATTATTTGGATCACCTGCCGGTTCAAATGAGCTTAATTGATTTTGTAACTGTGGCCGCAGCCGCTATGCTTATCAGTCTTCTGGCTACAATATATCCTTCTATGCAAGCGGCGAAGCTGGATCCTATCGAACCTCTGAGATACGAGTAATTGAAGGAGTGTAAATATAAAATGATAAAACTTGTTAAAAGAATCATTCTGTTGCTGATTCTGATTGGTATTGTCGCGATATACTTTGCCGTAACCGGTGGCGGAGATAGGTTCCGTTGGTTAGCAGATCAAAGCGAAGAGGCAGGCAGGACAATAAAGGAAAAGCTGGATGAGACAGCAGAAACAGCAGATGAAGTCAAGGAAGTAGTTGAAAAATCCGCCGAAGGGCTTGAAAAGCTCAAAGACTTTAAAAAGAATCTGCCGTGATTCAGGTAAACGAGCTGTACAAAACCTTTCTGCTCGGTGGCCGCAGCCTTAAAGCTCTAAAAGAAATTAATCTAAGAATAGAGCAAGGGCAATTTGTAAGCATCATGGGACCATCCGGGGCCGGAAAAAGTACCCTAATGCATATCATGGGGGGGCTGGATAAACCAACTTCCGGCAGTGTGCTGCTTGGCGGCAAGGACCTGTTTAAACTTCCGGAGAGCGCACTGCCAGCCTTCAGAAACCGCAATATCGGTTTTGTCTTCCAGTTTCATTACCTGCTTTCAGACTTTACAGCCCTGGAAAACGTAATGCTGCCCTTGATGGTAAGAGGCCAAAGAGGCGACGCCGACAGAAAACAGGCTGAAGAACTACTGGATAAAGTCGGACTTGCCGGGCGAAAGAACCATAAGCCGGGCGAGCTTTCAGGCGGTGAACAGCAGAGAGTGGCGATCGCCAGGGCACTGGTCACCTCGCCCGGGCTGGTCCTTGCTGATGAACCCACAGGGAATCTGGATACACATACCGGAGATGAATTATTCGACCTGCTACGGAAATTCAACAAGGAATTCGGCATAACATTTGTTATCGTCACTCACAACGAATCCCTGGCAGCCAAGTGCGACCGCACGATACGAATGGTGGATGGGATGATTGTTGAGATGTAAGGGCGTGGTTCGACATTATAGGAAAATCCTAAATTGTTGGGACATTTGATCAACACAATTATTACGAACTTTTAGCTGTCAATACTTATACCTCGTGGGCAACAACATTACTCAAAATTCATTGTTGGCCACTGAAACATCAAGCGTCGTGCTACCTCTTGCATCCAGTGAGGTAAGTTGCCATGACGCTCTTTTGCATATTGATGAAAGTTGGCCTCCCAATCAAGTTCTGCTACCGCCTCCGGGGCGTACACAGAGCGCCAGGCAGCTAAACACAGCCAATATCCCTGCGTCTGGGCTTTACTTGCCACCGATAAACTGTCCCAAATGGAAGCCACTTGCTTAAAAGCCTCTGTACGAGAGGATTGGTTTGTAGCACAACACGCTTGCACAAAAGCGGCGTAAATTAGCAATAGTGAATGACGATGCTCGTGTATTGTTGTCGGGATAGCGCTCAGACTCGTCAGGTCGATCTCATTATCATAATGACCGCATAACCAACTAAGAAAATGAGTAAAGCAAGTAATGCTGAACAGGTTCTCATCAAACCGATCCGGGTTCTTCTGCGCCAATCGCTGACAAATATTCAAAGCCTGACGTGCATGGTCAAGAGCCGGTTCGTTTTGTCCTGCATCACTTAAATGACTCGCGTAATTGTTCAATGACATTGCATATTCGGGCTCGTACCGATCCGGGTTCTTCTGCGCCAGTCGCTGACGAATATCCAAAGCCTGACGTGCATGGTCAAAAGCCGATTTATTTTTTCCTGCATAAGCTAAGCAATTAGCATAATTGTTCAATGACACCGCATAGTCGGGTTCAAATCGTTGCCGACTTATCCTGTTTAAGTCTCTAAAATGCTTGAAAGCTCTCAGAGCACAAGAGAATGCCTGCCTGTCACTGCCGATTCGTGATAGAGATATTGAATGACCTATCAGGGCTCCGGCATAAGCAGCCTTATTCTCGACATTAGATTTCTTTTTCAGTTTTTGACGACATTTTTCTACCAGATATTCATAGATCAAGCAACTCAGATTCGCAAGTTGCACTGACTCTTCCCGAAGCATTGGTGATAGTAATCCGGCAACCTGACTTTTTACTGCAGGAGATAAACGTGTGAAGGCTGTCTCTGCTAATACTGGCAACTGACCGTTTGTTTCGGTAATAACTGCTACAAGGTCTTGACAGCAATGGGGAAAGTGGTTTGCCAATGATTCTGACAAGGTCTCGTGTAAGTCCAGTCGCTGGCTGGACAAGCGGGCTATAACCGTCAGAGTATTACGGCGGATGGGCTGAACAGCATTTTTACCGAGAACGGCATCCAGCACATTAGCAGCTTCGGGATGAAGCAGGACTTGCGCCACCAAGGCTTCACCAAGCAGATCGGGACGCACCGCTTGCAATCCCTGCTTACCTGGGTAGAGTGGTACCAAGGCATGAAACATGGAAGTAAAATCTGCGGAGCTAAAGCTGTTCCCACTTGCCTTATCCCAATAAGTCCAGGCATCTCTGGAAGTGGTGAAGCCGCCTGCCAGTGTTGTGAGTGCCAGCAACAGTTGAGCGTGGCGTTCCGGTTCGTCCCAGTCAAAACGAGCGAGCAATCTTCTCCAGTAGCGGCGCTCGTGATTCAATAATGCTTTTGTAAGCCCTTCTGCAGTTAGTGGCCGTTCTCCATAAAGTGCCAATAATGCCGCC
>CAYWZR010000265.1:0-2949 GCA_964462885.1 uncultured Nitrospirota bacterium | reverse complement strand
GAAGGGATGATTCGGCACCGAGCGACAGGAACTCACGGTATCCGATCGGGTCGACGACGTCGATGTCATCGAGGAGACCCTCGAATCCGAACTCAGAGACCCTGGCGACGGTCCGCGGATGGAGGGGCAGGATCGTAGGCACAGCCAGACCACCCAACTCGCGAAGGATCACCTCGAGTCGCTCCGGGTCATCGACATTCTCGGGCCTGTGGAAGGTCGCGAGGACGAAGGCTCCAGACTCGACGCCGAACTCGGCCGTGATCGCCCTGCGGGTATCGACCGGTGGCATCAGCCGCTCGACGGCTTCGATGATCGTGTTCCCGGTCTCGGTGATGCGTTCTCGGGGGATGCTCTCAGATTCGAGGTTCTCCACGGAGGTCTTCGTCGGGGCAAGGCAGAGGTCGGCCAGATGGTCGGCGAGGATTCTGTTGTGTTCCTCGGGCATCGCCCGATCGAAACTTCGAAGCCCCGCCTCTACGTGTACCACGGGTACCTCGTTGGCGTTCGCCGCAAGCGCCCCGGCTGCAACCGTGTTCGTATCTCCTTGGACTACGACGCAAGATGGTCGATTGGAGCGGAACAGATCATCGAGTTCGACGATCGCCGTCCCGATCTGAGCACCTCTGGTCGAGCCCCCGATACTGATGTGATGGTCGGGCGGGCGCATCCCGAACTGCTCGAAGAACACCTCGGACAGGGACGGGTCATAGTGCTGGCCGGTGTGGATGATCAGCGCCGAATCTCCAAGTTCCCGTACGATGCCCGCGAGCTTGATGATCTCCGGTCTGGTTCCGAGCACGACGGCGACCGATCGGGGAGCGAGTTTCGTCGTTGGCCTGTTCATGCAGTCGTTCCCGTCGTCGTGGTGTCTACGCTGCGGTCGGTCATGTTACGGCTCTTGGTCCTCGCAGCTCAGATACCGATCGTGCTGCTCGCCGCCTACAACGCGATCGTGGCGCTGTGGGGATGGCGGAATCCGGTCCCGGCCCGGCGCGGTTCCCGGTCTATGGCGGTTCGCGTCGTGGTCCCCGCCCACGACGAGGAGACTGTCGTCCCGTCCCTCCTCACCGATCTCTCCGGTCAGGACTATCCGAAGTCACAGTACCAAGTCGTGGTGATCGCCGACAGGTGCAACGACAGGACAGCAGAGGTGGCGAGGAAGCTGGCCCGTCCGGTAGTTCGATCCGAGGGGGAAGGCGGCAAGGGCGCAGCCCTGGCGTGGTACCTCGCCAGGGAGCCGCTCGATCCCGGTGAAGCACTCATCGTGCTCGATGCGGACAACCGGGTCGAGCCATCCTTCATCTCACTCGTCGTCGACGAACTCGAAGCAGGAGCACCGGCCATCCAGTGCTATCTCGACGTCTCCAATCCTGATGCATCACCGCTCGCGACGGCGTCGGCGCTCTCGTACTGGGCGAGCAACCGCATGGTGCAACTTGCGCGGACCAACCTTGGGTGGTCCTGTGATCTCGGTGGGACTGGCATGGCGTTCACGTCCGGCAGCATCGAAGATGCGGGTGGATTCACCGACGATCTGGTCGAGGACCAGGCATTGGGAGTTCGCCTCGCGCTCGCCGGTCATGTGGTGAGGTGGCTGCACCATGTGCGAATCCGCGATGAGAAGCCCACGGATCCAGGCGTGACGATCGGCCAGCGTGCCCGTTGGATGGCCGGCAAGAGAGCAGTGGCGAAGGCCATGACAGGTATCGTGTTCACCGAGGCCGTGCGGAAACGATCGTTCGCGTTGGCAGATCTCGGCTTGCGCCTGCGTCAGCCGTCCCGAATGTTCCTCGCTTTCCTGGCTGGCATACTCGGCGTCGCCGCTCTAGTCACCGGATCGCCGTGGCTGCTGCGGTGGGAGATCTGGTTCGCCGTGGTGGCCATCGTGTTCGTTATGCCTCTGGCGTTCTTGTGGCGAGATCGGGTGCCGTGGAGGTATCTGATCCGCTATCCGCTGCTCGTTCTGCTCGCTCTGCTGTGGATACCGATCCGGCTTGCAAGCGGGCTTGTACAGGGTCGTTGGGGTGTGACACCTCACACCGGGTCCGGGGACTAGGTGCTTCCCACACCTGAAAGCCTGGCTCGGCCACGCACGAGACCAGAGCCCACACCGATCCCATACGCTGTGTGCATGATCGCCGCCGCCACGAAGACGCCGGGGAAGTGCCTCCCTGCCTTACGTGAAGCGATTCCAACGATGGCGAGCCATGACACAGTGAGAGTCGCCAACGGAACCCACGACATGCCGACGATGCTCATCACGGCTGCGGCAAAGACAGCAACGACGAACGCGAGGGGTGCAAGCGGCCTCCAGGAGGGAAACGCACCGTTCAACCAGAGCATCTCAGCCTTGCCCAGTCCGTATCGGTAGTACTGGCGCCACAACTCATCCGGTCGACTGCGGGGCTCGTAAGTCGAGTGGATCGATGGATCGACGGCGATCCGACGGCCCGATGCTCTCCACCTGGCATAGAAATCGGCGTCTTCAGCAGCACCCGACGGAAGCGCTCGAAAGCCACCGACAGCTTCGAACTCGTCCTTGCGGAACGTCCCGAGATAGACGGTGTCGACGTACTCTCGCTCGGTCGCATGATGGAACCGCGCAGGACCCATCGTCAGCCGACTGTTCATCGCAGCAGCGACGGACCGGGAGAACCAGGTCGATCCGACCGGGTTCATCGTCCCACCCGCGGCAGCACCTGTTTCGAGTGCCGCGGCGACGGATTGACTGACGTAGTCGGTCGCATAGATCGTATGGCCGTCGGCGCGCGTCAGATAGACGCTGTTCGCTGCTCGAGCAGCGAGGTTGAGACCATGAGATTGGCGGCGGCGCGGATTGTCGATGACGGATACGGCAGGATCACCTTCGGCCAGCGCCTCGAGAAGACGTGCCGTGCCATCCGTGGAACCACCCTCGGCGATGATGATCTCGAGCGGACCCGGGTAGTC
>CAYWZR010000264.1:0-2965 GCA_964462885.1 uncultured Nitrospirota bacterium | reverse complement strand
TGTGACTATACCTCTTGCCCCGCTCACCCTGAGCCAGGTTGAATTCCAGGTTGGAATAGCCCGCAGAGACCTCGGAAACATGCCTAAGCACAGCAGGAGCAAGTGGTGAACGGCCAAGATTTGTGTGAAGTATTACACCAGTTGCATTTATTATTGGTTGTAGATGCGGGCGGGAAAGTCTGTAAAGATTTTCGGAAACCGTTCTGTTAATAACGGATGAATCTACGGAATCGATTTCACCATCCAGAACTCTGCGCCTGGTATCGTTTAATGTCTCACGGATTCCAATGAGCACCAGGCTTCTTGGGTACAGACCCAGCCAATCGCTACCAGCCGGACTTCTTAAGAGCTCATCTACGGATGGAAGGGAGGCAAGTTTTTTCTCTGTATTTTTATTGGACATATTGAGAAACAATTATAACAAAACAGCGAAGGCTAAAGAAGGATATATGTTGTATAATTTCATTATGAGCAATAAAAAAATAGACATTCCAGTTGCCGGTATGACATGCGCCGCGTGCTCTGCTGCAGTGGAACGGACGCTGAACGCAGTAGAGGGAGTAACGTCTGCCAACGTAAACCTTTTAGCTGAAAAGGCAGCCGTGGAGGCAAAAGAAGATGTCTCTATCGCTTCGCTCATGGATGCGGTAAAAAATGCCGGTTACGAGCCGAAAACCGAAAAGATAACTTTCTCGGTTCGTGGTATGACATGTGCCTCATGTGTTTCGGCTGTCGAGCGTGCCCTTATCGGTGTCGAGGGGGTACAGTCGGCTGTTGTAAATCTGGCTACTGAAAAAGCCACTGTCGAAGTGCTTCCCACCCTTGTAGATTTTCAAAAGTTAAAACATATTGTGAAAGAAGCCGGATACACGGCTGAGCCGATAGAAGAAGTCTCATCAACAGACCGGGAGCGGGAGAGGAGGGAAGTTGAATATAAAAGTCTGAAACAGACTTTAATCATCAGCGCCTCTTTGGCTGTTCCGATTCTTCTTGGCGCTATGTTTTCGTTGCCGGTGCTTAAGAATCCATACGTACAACTTGTTCTTGCCCTGCCTGTTCAGTTCTGGGCTGGGCTAAGATTCTACAGGCCGGCCTGGTCAGCGATTCGTCACGGTACAACGAATATGAATACTCTGATTGTTGTGGGAACAACATCAGCCTTCATATACAGTCTTGTCGCCCTGTTTTTCGGTGAAGTGTTTGAAGCTGCGGGAATAAAACCGGGTATCTACTTTGACACCTCGGCCACGATCATAACACTAATTCTATTTGGCCGCTTTCTGGAGGCAAGGGCCAAGGGGAGTACTTCGGAAGCCATACGCCGCCTTATGGGATTGCAACCCAAAAAAGCAGTTGTGATCCGGGACGGAACTGAAGTGGAAGTGCCGATTGAAGACGTACAGATAGGAGATATGCTGGTTGTAAAGCCAGGAGAGCGCATTCCGGTAGACGGATTTGCCGCAGAAGGATTTTCAACAGTGGATGAGTCTATGCTTACCGGAGAGAGCGTGCCTGTCGAAAAAACCCCTGGAAGCCGGCTCTACAGCGGTACAATCAACAAGGCTGGAAGCATACGTTTTACAGCAGAAAAAATAGGCAAAGAAACCGCCTTGGCACAGATAATACACCTTGTGGAAGAGGCGCAGGGCAGCAAGGCTCCGATACAGAGACTTGCTGACAAGGTAGCCTCAGTGTTTGTTCCCGTGGTTCTGGTTTTGGCCGTACTTACACTAATACTGTGGTGGATGCTCGGGCCGTCCTTTACAATGGCTTTTATGAACGCAGTGGCTGTTTTGATCATCGCCTGTCCATGCGCTCTAGGTCTTGCCACACCAACAGCTATAATGGTGGGCACTGGCCGTGGAGCCGAGAGAGGCATACTGATCAGAGACGCCGAGGCGCTTGAAACCGCACACCGACTAAACGTGGTCCTGCTTGATAAAACCGGAACAATCACAAAGGGAGAACCGGAACTCGTGCGTACGACACTTGCCGCAAGCAGCCGCTTTTCGGACTGGAAAGAGGCGCTAAGAACAGCCGCCGGAGCCGAGCGCTACTCGGAACATCCTTACGGCCAGGCGCTTGTCAGTCATGCTAATGTCCTTGAAATTGAGATTCCCTCCTCAACTGAGGATTTTGAAGCAATAGCTGGCGGCGGAATACGGGCAAACATTGAGAAAACTCCGGTTGTTATGGGCACAGAGGAATTTATGGTTAAAGAATCGGTTGATCTTAGTCCGATTGCAAAGGAAACCATTTCTGAAATTACGGTAGAGGGAATGACTCCTATCTTTATGGCGGTAGAGGGCAGAATCGAGGCTGTCTTTGCCCTGGCTGATACGATTAAGGAAGGAGCATTCGATGCTGTAGTCAGATTGAAAAACATGGGAATTGAGGTGGTTATGCTCACCGGCGATCATGAGAGCACGGCTGCGGCTGTTGCAAAAAAAGCTGGTGTCAGCCGTTATTATGCCGGGATTATGCCTGACAGGAAGTTGTCAATTCTCAAGGAGTTTAAAAGCAAGGGAAATACTGTTGCCATGGTTGGTGATGGCATAAACGATGCTCCGGCCCTTGCTGAAGCCGATGTAGGTATGGCGATCGGCACAGGAACAGATGTTGCGATGGAGGCGTCGGACATTACACTTATAAAGGGGGATTTAGGTGGAGTATCAACCGCGATTCAACTTTCGAAGCAAACAATTCAAACAATCAAACAGAATCTTTTCTGGGCTTTCTTTTATAATATCATTGGCATTCCGGTTGCCGCAGGGCTTCTTTATCCGCTCGGGCTTGCGGTTCCAGGAATTCATGCGGCCCTTTCGCCACTTATGGGTCCGTACCTTCTGCTTAATCCCATGATCGCATCTGCTGCCATGGCGTTTAGCTCGGTCTCGGTAGTGACAAACTCTCTGAGACTACGAAAAAAACAGATTGATTAACAGCAGCTCTATGATCTTTGTGA
>CAYWZR010000263.1:0-2987 GCA_964462885.1 uncultured Nitrospirota bacterium | reverse complement strand
CCATAACCAGAAAGGTTTATGACTCTTACAGGGCCGTTTCCGTACCTATCGCTCACATCAAGAAGATCGCCATCTGGTGGAATGGAGCCATCAAAACCAATTAAGTACCTTTGATTCGCCCGGTCAAAAACCATCAGATATTCCCTGTTCTCCTTTATGGCCATGGTTTTTGCACGTCTCATCTCCTGAAGTAGATCATTGGCCGCATTTCTTACCTTATTTTTAGCCATAAACCTCCCGTATTCGGGAATTCCAATACCAGCGATAATACTTATAATCGCAATTACAATAACCAGCTCGATAAGCGAAACTCCACGCCGGTTTAAAAAAGGAATATTTTTTGTGCTAAACATCATTAATAAGCTCCCCCTAATTCATAAAACATCTAACAAATTACAGTTCATACTTCCATTCACATAAGCTACATAGCACCTTTCATACCAAGGTATCAGTGCTTTGCTGATCGGACCAACCCACTTGAAACTTAAATGTTTTTTCAGGCACAAGAAAAAAGAAGAAACTCACAACTATGTAATGCATTACATAGTACATGGAACCCGCTTACATACATTCATATGCATTCAATAGTGAAAGTCTCCACTTTGATTATTCGCTACCGCAGTTCCGTCCAGTAAGGAAAACTTGAAGGCGGCTTACCCTTCTCTCCATTCCAGCGCCATAGATTAATGCGCGCCGAAAAGGTACTCACCACAACAGCATAGCAAAACCCGCAGGAGCCGAACCTGCTCGGGTCGTATTGAAAGTATACCGATCCCTTCAAGCCAACCGAGCCGACGGGCTTGAATATTTCGCGGGCAGGCTTGGTGTTACCAAAGCAAGCAGTCTTGCCCACGCAGTATGAACCATCCACCAACTCGCCGCTTGTCTTACGCTCGGAAAGGGTCCCGAACATGACAGCCGATCCATAGTCGGAAAGGTTAACGACTTTCACCGGACCGTTTCTATATCCGTCGACTCCAGGTGTAAGCAACTTCTTATCGCCGTCACCGTCAAAACCTATAAGGTATTTGTCATCATGAGTGCTAGAATCTGAATCAGGATCTGGATCAAAAACCATTAAATACTCTCTGTTCTGCAGTATTGCGATTGTTCTGGTAAGCCTCATCTCCTGAATGAGATCGTTTGCAGCTCTTCTTATTCTGTTCTTGGCCACAAACCTGGCATACTCAGGAATTCCGATACCAGCAATAACACCTACAATCGCAATTACAACAACCAGCTCGATAAGCGACACACCTCGAGCGTTGCAAAAACAGGTTTTTCCCGGATTAAAAAAGATAGCAGATTGCCTTTATAACATTAATTTCAGACAGAATGATACAGATAATGCAGATAATGCAGAAGTAAAAAGACAAAGCTCAAACGGCTGTTACAAAACCTCTGAGGTTATCTTTGTTGACTACTTCTTTGTGGTTGTCTCTTCCGGTGTCTTTTTCTCTTTAAGATCTGCAATTTTTTCTTCAAGCTTCCGTATTTTATTTACGATTGTTTTAGCTTTTGAGTCTTCAATCATAATCTTTTCATTCTTATTGAGGTAATAAATTCTCGCGCCAAGCTCGGCTATTTCGTTATGAACCTTGGTTTTCAGATCAAAGGCCTGGTAGCGCTTCTTGCCTTCCTGGGTCAACTCATCCACCTTCTTTGCAGCCAGGGTCGCCCCGCTTTTGACCATGGACATTCCTTCTTTTATACCTTTTTGAACATCCTTTTTGACCTCTTCCCAGAATTCCATATTAAAAATCTCCTTAATCGGGTGGTTGTTTTTAGCGCGCCCTACGGAGTCGCCTTTTATAGAAAAATAATACCCTAAAAAAACGCCATTCGCAACATATTTCTTCAGTCCTGTCTTCCCACGTTTTCCAAAAACTTGATAACAACCTCGATGCCCTTGTAAAACTGGGCTATTTCGAACTTTTCATTTGGTGAGTGAAGTCCGTCATCCGGCAAGCCGAGACCCATAAATATTATATCCAGTCCCAGTATAGAGTTAAAAACCGTGGCCACGGGTATTGATGCACCTGACCTGGTTAATACCGGTCTACGGCCAAACACATCTTCCATTGCCATACCCGCTGCCTCAAAGTACGGATTTTCTGTATCCAAAAGTACTCCCTTGGCCAGGTATACGGGTTTGCAAAATACATCCACTCCTTTTGGAGCTATTGTTTTAACATATTCCGTAAGCTGCTGCAGGATAATATCCGGCTCTTGATCAGGCACAAGTCTCATGCTTACCTTGGCAGCAGCTTTTCTGGGCAGCACGGTTTTTGCCCCTTCTCCCTGAAAGCCGCCTGATATGCCGTTTATGTCAAGGGTAGGGCGCGACGTTATTCTCTGGTAAGTCGTGTATCCTGCTTCACCCCAGTCTGCCTTAACCCCTGCTCTGCCAAGAAAATCCGCTTCGTCAAAAGGAACCTCAGCGGCATACTGTCTGTCCTTTTCGCTGATCTCAACTACATTGTCATAAAAACCAGGGATCAAAACCCGGCCTGACTCCAGATCCAGGAGTCTATCCAATATGCGAGCCAGTGCGCTTAAGGGATTTACTACACCTCCACCGTAAAGTCCCGAGTGCAGATCGCGAACCGGGCCACTAACTTCTATTTCCACGTAGGCGATTCCCCGCAAACCATAATCAATCGAGGGAACATCCCGCTTTATAAAGGCCGTATCTGAGATCAAAACAAAATTAGCTGCAAGCTTCTGCTGGTTTTCGGATGCCCACTTCTCGATCGAGACACCGCCTGCCTCTTCCTCACCCTCTATGATCAGCTTTACGTTTATGGGCCATTTTTCATCCCCCCACTTCTTTGACAGCTCTCTGAGAGCAAACAGGTGCGCCGCAGACTGCCCCTTGTCATCCGATGCTCCACGAGCAAAGATTTTTCCGTCTCTTATGGCCGGCAGAAATGGAGGCTTGTAGCTTACGAAGCGACGTTTGGCAGCAGTGTACTTTTCTCCGTAGG
>CAYWZR010000262.1:0-3023 GCA_964462885.1 uncultured Nitrospirota bacterium | reverse complement strand
GGATCTGTTTCATCGTCTTCTACAGATGAGCGCAGAGCGTGGGTATCCTGTTTTTCTATTGGGGGCCAAGGAAACGATAGTTGCTGAGGCCTGCCACCTGGTTGAAGATCTCTACTCTAACTTGATTGTAGCCGGTTATCATCACGGTTATTTCTGGGAAGATGAGGCTGCTGTAGTCAATGATATCCGTAATTCTGGCGCCCGTTTATTGTTTGTTGCCATTACCTCACCAAAAAAAGAAAACTTCATTAATAAATGGAAGGATCAGCTTGGAGTGGATTTCGTAATGGGTGTCGGTGGAACGTTTGACGTGGTTGCAGGAAAAGTTAAACGAGCTCCGGTATGGATGCAAAATTATGGCCTGGAGTGGCTCTACCGGGTAATTCAGGAACCGCGACGTATGTGGAAGCGCTATCTTGTCACAAATAGCCAGTTTGCTTGGTTATTATTAAAAGGATATTGCAAATTACGGATGAAATAGTGGAAGTAAAACAACCGGATGGGCAAGGAATAAATCCTGTAATTTTATCTGTACATAGTATCAAGAAACAGAAATTTTGTCTCGCCAGATTTAACCTTTACCTGTCCAAGCTGAGTGCTACGCCCACTATCCAGCCTGGCCGACGCATTGTACGAACCTGGCTCAACTAAAGCGATGGAGAGATAAACCCGGCCTGGCAGAGTACGCCAACTCCGCGTATCAGCCTGTTCAATAAATACATTGGCAATATTCAACGCCTGTCTGATCGCCTGCTGCCCCCTACGATCATCGGTAAAAGCCCTGGAGAGTCCGTATATAGCAGCCTGCTTTGCCGCTGCCCTGGCAATGGTTTTAGCAACCACTCGAGCCTTCCTGTCTTCAAGATTTTTTACGGCAATCTTCTGAATATCTTCTGCAAGGAAAGTTTCACCGCTGAAGTTATGCCTGCCATAGGAAGAAGAAGAAACAAAAAAGCTTGCACCCCTGGTTTCGGGGCGGCTGCTTACAAAACGCGGAAACGCCAGAGTGATAGGCCCGGACCTTGTAGCAACCATAAGCTTGTCCTGAATCTTACGAGGAGAAAGCCCGTCGAATTGAATAAGCACCAAGCGGCCCTTTGTTGCAATCTCTTCATGCAGCGGCACGGGTAGACCGCGAAAGGATTTGCGGTATTGCCTTAAATCATCGTCAAAGCCCAGCTTTCTGGCCAGACGCATGAGGTCTTTTTTCAGAGGGACAGGAATAGGAGTATTGTAATTTTCTTTGTAATCAAGATATGCTTCATAAGCCTTTCGATAATCTATATAGGCATCATTTAACATGCTTCTGGATTCATATATTATACCGCTTAAATATCTACCAAAGGCATCCTTTTTATAAACATTTTTTTTCGCGTATTTATCATTGTAAAGCGTAAGCTTCTCATCCAGCCGCCGACATTCCACCAGCGCTTCATCATACTGCCCCATAAGAAGGTAATCCACTGCCGAGACCACGTTGATCATGGCCTTTTCAAAGTCTTCGCCCCCGTAAAATTGGGCATACTCACTAACAAGAAAAGTGGAGGCTTCCCTGGAAATACTGACAGTCCAAAGTTCTTCTGCTAGCCTCTCTGCATCCTGTAACGCATTGGCACTTTTGGCAAAATGCCCGCAGAGAAGATTTACCATCCCCCTGTCAAAGAGGTATAAGAGCCTTCCATTTTTTCCGTACTCGCTCCGGCTTTCTAAGACATATTCCAGCGCAGGACCGCACTGCCCTGAAGCCATTTGCTCTTCAAGTTTGACATAATACCTGCCGCTTACACCGCAAGCAGCAGGAAGAACCGCCACCGCTATAATTAACCACTTTTGCAGCGATCTAAAAAACATGCTCTTGTTACGGCTTAAAATGGCTCTGCTTGATAAACTTCTTTATCTTCTTTTCGCCGATCCAAACCTTCCGGTTTGTTTCAAGATTGATCAGCTCCAGATTGACCTGGTAGAAAACCACTCTTTTCCCCTCGACTTGGTCAACTATGGTATTTATTACGCCTTTAAGCATAAAATCAGCGCCAATCTCTTCACCTGCGGCCTTGGCCGTTGACTCTGAGGCATGAGATGCCTGCTCAAGACGTTCCTCCCGAAGTTCATGCCGCTCTGATTTACTAGCCACAAAATCCACTTGCCCTGAGTTAATAAATACACGCTCCAGATCCTTTATGAACGTCTGAACGTTTATATGCTCTCTGCTGCGATTCAAAACCGTACCTACAATAACAACCGGAACCTTGCCGCCGTGCGATGAAGCAAACCGCAGAAGCCAGGGACGATTCAGACAGTCCTGTACCATATCCTCTGAAACAAGACGCGAATCCGTGTCATTCCATCTACCGCTTAAGTCTATTACAGAGTCTATGTCAACTCTCTTTACAGACGTGCCGGCACAAGAAGGCAGAAACAACATTGCCCCAATAACCAAAATTGGCAAAATCGGCAAAATTGGCAAAACAAACCTATTACGCATAATCAACCACCCCCTTAATAAAATAATAACGGCGACAGATACCAACCTATTTAGATGCGAGCCATATAAAAAGCTATATAAAATAATATTGTTTTTATCTTATCGGATGCAAGATAAAGTTTTATTACCCATGGATTTTAGTGAGGGGAAAATGTTTGAAGCCGCCCCCCTCCCCCTTGATGGGGGAGGGGGGCAAAATGCTGGAGAGAAGATGAAAATATACTTTTTTTCTATGGAACAGCTATAGAATCACTTGTTTCCACATTAGTGTTAGCGCTATAAGTCCATCCACTCAGTGTCACACTTGTTACAGTGAATGTAAAGGTTGTTCCGCTGGCTGGACTGCTTACTGCATCTGAGGTCAGCGTTACTTTCCCTGTAGCAGATGTTACTCCACTATCAGAGTCTGAAGTAGCACCACTCCAGTAACCAAAGACCGTTGCACCTTCAACCGAACTCCCATTGGCATCCACAACGGTTACTTGCGCAGGGCAACCGGTTTAATTGCCGGGCCGGAGAGGCCGCCGGTTATATTAGC
>CAYWZR010000261.1:0-3036 GCA_964462885.1 uncultured Nitrospirota bacterium | reverse complement strand
CAATGTTTTTTGCCCTTAATAGCTTTCAGTCTTCAGCCTATGCACCTAGACTTATTAAAGCATCCCCTTTGTTGAGAGGACTCCTTTTATTCGTGGATTGATCAAAACAGCCTCGTCAAGCGCTCTGCCGAAACTTTTAAAAACAGCCTCTATCACATGGTGTACGTCACGTCCATAGTGCACAAGCACATGTAGATTCATACCTGCACGATTGCTAAGCGCCTGAAAAAAATCCTCAAAAAGCGATGCATCCAAATCCTTTAGTCGTCCCTTGTTTGTAACTTGGTATACCAGGTATGGGCGGCCTGAGAGGTCGAGAACAACCTGGGCCAGGGTTTCGTCCATTGGTGTAACCGCATTGCCATACCGGCATATCCCCTTTTTTTCACCCAGGGCATCCTTTATGGCTTCGCCAAGCACAATACCTATATCCTCCACCAGGTGGTGGTAGTCAACATCAGTATCACCCTTTGCCGACACTTTGAGATCAAACAGACCGTGCCGCGCCATCAGACTAAGCATGTGATCAAGAAAAGGCACGGTTGTCGATACCGAGTAGTTTCCTGTTCCGTCCAGGTTTATCTCGATATCAATATCCGTTTCCTCGGTTTTACGTCTAATCTGTGCTTTTCTCATTTTATCACCGTACTTAGAGCTTCAATAAAAGCGGAGTTTTCTTCCGGAGTGCCAACAGTTACCCTAAGACACCCCTTGACGACCTTATCAAGGTTTCTAACAAGTATTCCTTTTTTCAGCAACCGATTATAAATCATGGCAGGATTCTCCAATTTAAACAGAATAAAGTTGGCCTTGGAGGGGTAAACATTCACTCCATTAATCTCTGCCAACTCTTTAAACATCCGGTCCCTTTCTTCCGTTATTAATTTTACATACTTTGCAAAAGGTTTCTTATTGCCGGAAAAAACCTGGATAGCCACTTCCTGTGACAATGTATTTACATTAAAAGGAAGGCGGACCTTATTGACTTCAGCAATGATTTCTTCAGAAGCAATTATAACACCAAGTCGAAGCGAAGCCAGCCCAACTTTACTCAGAGTTCGAAGTATTACCACGTTCCTGTGATCCTTGAGAGCTGGAAGAAAACCACTACCTTCGATAAAAGCCTGATAGGCCTCATCCACCACAACCACCCCGGTCGCCGCCTCAATTATTTTAAGAACACGCTGCAAAGAAAAACAGTTGCCTGTTGGATTATTCGGCATACTCAAGAAAACCAGTTTCGGCTTGGCTCTTTTGAGACCAGCCAGCATACGGTCTGTATCTATGTCAAAGTCTTTATCCAACTTAACCTCTACAGACTTTCTACCAGCTCCCCGGGTGATTATACCGTACATGGAAAATGTTGGAATCGGATATAGCACCGGCCCTCCAAAGCAGGATATCAGCATCGATATCAACTCATCCGATCCGTTTCCAAGTAGAACCTGGTCCCGCTTCACTTTGTAGCGCCGGGCCAAGAGACCACGAAGTTTTCGCGCTTGTGGATCTGGATAACGATTGAAAGCCAGAGTTGAAACCGTTCTGCTTACTCTATCCATGTCCTCAGGCGGCAAGTTGTATGGGCTTTCATTCGCATCGAGCTTTATGCGACAGGGAACATCCTTGGCCTCATACGCGCTCAGGGCCTTAACATTCGGGAGAACTAAACTTGCTAAACTCGTTGAACTTTTTGTTTTCATAACTTTAACCAGCTAAATTATATCACAGCACTGCTTTAGGTAGATTGTCCGCCGTTGACGTAGCGTCTGTTCATTTGTTATAAAAATAGGCTGCGGAAGTGGTGGAATTGGTAGACACGCACGCTTGAGGGGCGTGTGGAGTAATCCTTGCGGGTTCGAGTCCCGCCTTCCGCACCATCTTTTTATGTTTTTCATCTGGTGCCTTTTTTACCTTCCGAACAATTTTCTCCAGCAGGTAAAAACAATTCTAACCAGACTTCTTTTTCTTAGCTGAAATTTAGCCTTTATTTCCTCTACCTCTATTCCCATCTCAACATCTATGGAAGATGATTTCTTCATAGCAAGCACCTGGGATGGATAAACACTTCTATGTCCGGTCATTAGAAAGCTTGCCACACAGGCAACTGCTGCGTAAGGAGCTACTTCCGGCCCAAATAATTCCACAGCCAGAATGCTTGCCGCTATCGGTGTATTGGCAGAGCCTGCAAGAAGGCAAACCATACCAATGCCGGCAAAAGTAGCCAGATCAAGTCCCATTAAGTTAGCAAACAAACTTCCTGCTGTTGCTCCAACAAAGAACAGTGGTGTGACCATACCGCCGCTTCCGCCGAAAGTCAGAGTTATGCAGGTAAAAACTATTTTTACCGGAACAGACCACCAGGCAACACTTTGCCCCTCCAATGCCGATTCGATGGTTTCCAGGCCCAGCCCCAGGTATTTAGTAGAAAAAATAAAGGCAAGAACAACAAGAGCCGTGCCTCCTATCACTCCTTTAAGCGGCTCCCATATAGTGATTTTATCAGCCAGTTTCTTGAAGAATTTCATCCCCTCAATGAGTGTTAGCGAGCAGATTCCGAAGAAGATACCTGCCAAAACCACTTTTGCAAAAAACAACTCGGAAAAGGCTGGAACAAATTTTATAGGATGGTAGAAATATTCGATCCCAAACGCTGCTGATACCTGATAGCCAATAACTCCGGCTATAAACGAAGGCAACAATACATCATATAGTATGATCCCGATAAATAGGACCTCAATGCCAAATATAGCTCCGGCAATAGGCGTTCCAAAGACTGATGCAAACCCTGCGCTTATACCGCATATTACTAATTTTTTGCGGTCCGCGTTGTCGAATTTAAATATATCCGCTAAAACAGACGAAACTCCGCCGCCAATCTGGGCGCAGGGGCCTTCCTTGCCTGCCGACCCACCAGTTGCAAGCGTGACAACAGTTGTAAAAAGCTTTACAGGCACAACAAGCACATTTATATGCCCGGAACGTCTGTGTATTGCCTCGATAACCTTCTCAGTACCGTGCCCTTCGGCTTCTGGGGCC
>CAYWZR010000260.1:0-3042 GCA_964462885.1 uncultured Nitrospirota bacterium | reverse complement strand
TTGAACAGTTTCATGAGAGTTATCTTTAAACTGAATAATTTTACTTATTCCTCCCCCATTTCCATAGTAAATTTTTATTGTACCTAGGATATCAGCATAATAAATTGTTTTTCCTTCGACCTTGTTGGAACTGAGCCTTGCATTCATCAATTGACTTTGCACATGGTAGTCTGCCTCTGCACTAGAAGTAACAAATGTGACGTTACCAGTATTCAGCAATATTCTTTCAATAACCGATTTGACAATATTATCTAAATCGGCTTTAGATTCATTGCTGTAATCTGTTACTTTTAATGCTTCTAAATACACTTTGTATTTTTCTCCTGATACTTCTGAGGCAAGTGGAAGAACGTCTGCACTTTTTAATTTAAATTCACTGAATTCATGAATGTTGGTTGAAGCACATCCGTACACTGCAAATACCAATAACATCATTAAAATTCGAATGATTTTCATGTTACTCCTCTGTATTATTTGGGTCAATTTGGCAATCTTATACATCTTTTTACAATTTGTGCAATTGAACTTAGCATAAACTACACCATGAGTCAAGAATAAAATGTCAGTTTGTCAGTTTAAAATATTATTTTAAAACCGATAGTTCTACTCTATCTCAGAATCATAATAATCCTCTTCGTCATCATCTTTATAGTCTCTTATCCTTTTTCTGAGCCTTATAAATGCAACTATAGTTAACAAAGCACCTGCCACAAACAGTATCCAGTAAATATTATTTGAGAGATATGTAATCCATGTGTATCGCATAATCATCTTTTCTTTCCACTCACGTTCCAGTGTTGTAAAATCTATGGATAACTCTTCTTCTATAGTTTCATTAAATACAGTGCCACTAGCCAGTCTGTCAATGATTCTCTGTACCGAACCCTTACCGTATGTTTCTTCGATATACTCTACAATACTTTTGCTTTGTTCGTACGACAAAATAAAACTATTTCGATCAGAGGGAAAGGTCTTGAACAAACGGACAAAAGGAAGGGTGTTACCACTGATAAAAGCCCTTTTTAAAATATTAAGAGATGCAGGACTGATAATTTCACTGGCTCCTCCGCTTATCCACTGGGATATTCCCTCGTTTAACCATTTAGGTAGATTACTTCTAGGTATATGCTGACCGAGAATAAGATGACACATTTCGTGCATGACTATCAGTTTGGTCTCAAGCGGATGAAGGAGTGTTTTGGAATAGTCTATTACTATTAATCTTCGTTCTGGAATTGCAAAAGCGGAGATCATATCGGAGTTAACTGTTTTTCTGAAGTTTCTACTGTTTTTATAAAGCAAAATCACAACAGGAAAATCGGAATTTAAACCCAGTTTAAGTTGCAGCTCCTCTCGAATAGAAGGAATTGACTTTAGAATCTCTTCTGCGGCCTTGTTAAGCCCTTTCTCAAATTTGACAAGAACAGTTTGTGACTTTATCTCTCTAAAAATTTCTTCAGCATAAGCATGACTTGCGAGAACAAAGAAAAACGATATGAAGATTATACAATGTCGCATTTTAAAATATTTTTTATAACCAATCTACGTACAACCTTTATTTCCTGAAAGCCTATAGCAGTAAATGTTTATTTGCAAGCAAGGTATTCTTCAAAATAACATAACTACACTCTGCTCTTCTGCTATAATCACTTTAAATTATAAAATGAAATTTTCAGAGCTAACCAAATATTTTGAAAAACTCGAGGCCACGACCAAGCGGCTTGAGATGTTTGATATTCTGGCCGAACTTTTTGCGCACGCTTCAACGCGGGATATCGATAAAATCATCTATCTGAGTCAGGGACAACTGCTTCCGCCTTACCGCGGTCTGGATATGGGGATGTCCGCTAAGCTTTTGACGCGTGCACTGTCCAAGGCTTCAGGGCTTGCGGAAAAGGAGATAAAAACTCTTTACGATCAAAACGGTGATCTTGGCCTTACGGCTGAAGAGGCTGTTCGCAGAAAAAAAGATCTGCTGCCAGAAACCCTATTTGATCTTACCGAGGAACCGTTAAGGGCCGAAACTGTCTCGGATGTTTACGGTATTTTAACGCGCATTGCCGAGACCTCGGGAGGCGGCAGTATAAAGGTTAAGGTGCAGCTTGCATCTGATCTGATGAAGGCTGTATCACCTGTCGAGGCCAGGTATATCACCAGAATTATTATCGGTCGTCTTCGCCTGGGACTCGGAGATCCGACTGTTTTAGAAGCATTAGCTCTCTCACACGGCGATAGAGGGCTAAAACCGGAACTTGAACGAGCTTATAATCTCTGCTGTGACCTCGGCCTAATTGCTTCAACCCTTCTTAGAGACGGCATGGATGGTGTAAGGGAATTTCAGATCTGTGTTGGTTATCCCATACGTATGGCTCTTTGTGAAAGACTTAGTTCTGTGGAAGATATCGTTAATAAAATCGGCAAGGCCGCGATTGAGACCAAGTACGACGGCTTCAGGGTGCAGGTGCATATCGATGGCAAGAATATTGAGATGTTTTCTAGAAATCTCGAAAGAACTACCCCTATGTTTCCTGAAATAGCCGAAGCTGTACGAAAACATCTTAAGGCAGATACGGCTGTAATAGAAGGTGAGGCTATAGCTTTTGATGAAGTTACAGGCAGACTTCTACCCTTTCAGGTCACCATACAGAGAAAGAGAAAACACGGCATTAAAGATATGTCTCGGAAGTATCCCTTAAAATTCTTCGCCTTCGATCTTCTCTACCTAAACGGAACCGATTGGACAAAAAAAACCTTTCTGGAGCGAAGAAAGCAGCTGGAGGAAATAATAACACCAAACTTGGTTATGGAGCTTTCCAGCATGCTTGTAAGTGATAGGGCTGACGAAATTTCAGAAGCTTTTGATAAGGCTGTTAAGGATGGATTTGAGGGTCTCGTGGTAAAGAGACTCGATTCCGGCTATACCGCTGGAGCCAGAAATTTCAATTGGATTAAGCTCAAGCAAAGCTACAACCAGGAGCTGTCGGATACTCCCGCCATCGCCAGATCAGGGCGACCACCTCCTTTCCCACCCACCTGTTGTGC
>CAYWZR010000259.1:0-3055 GCA_964462885.1 uncultured Nitrospirota bacterium | reverse complement strand
GGACACGTTCCAAAAATAAAAGTATGGGACATTTCAGAGGTGCAGCGTTCAGACTTTTCCTTGACTCCAAAGTACCCATAATACCTGTCTGCGTTTCAGGCAATGAAGGGATTATGAAAAAAGGCTCCCTGACCATGCATCCCGGCACAATCAGAGTACGCACACTAGCACCGATTTACTGGGAAGAGTATAAGGATTTGAAGCCCTATACTTTAAAGAATAGGGTAAGAGAGTTAATTCAAGGCGAGCTTACATTAATGGATGCTATGTAAAATGATAGGATTTGAGCAGTATAACGGCATGGAGACACTTGGGGACTCCGAGGTTAGAGCCGTTCAGGAAAAGCTTCTAAAAAAGCAACTTGAACATATTGCTTCTAACTCTCCTTTTTACCGTAATATGTTTCAGCAGGAAGGAATTGAAGTTGATAAGCTTAGCCTTATGGATCTAAGCAAGCTACCTCTCACCGATAAAACCGATCTTGAAAAATATAACCACGACTTCCTTGCTGTACCATTTACGAAAATAGCTGATATTGTGCTATCGTCCGGCACAACAGGCAAGCCTACAAAAATGATGTACACAAATAACGACTTATCCCGATTGGCATATAATGAAAAGGTTGCCTTTACGAGGATTTCTGTAACGACAGAAGACACTGTTTTGCTTACTTGCACAATGGATAGATGTTTTATAGCTGGTTTGGCTTATTATTCCGGAGCGCTGGCAGTGGGAGCTGCTGCTGTAAGGAACGGACTGAATACGTTTGAGAGCCATGTAGAGATAATTAAGAATATGAGTCCGACAGTTATTGTTGGAGTTCCATCTTTTTTATATAAAATGGCTTTATTCTTAAATGAAAATGGTATTGAATCTAACAGCATATCTGTTAAGAAATTAATTTGTATAGGAGAGCCGATCAGAGATAAAAACCTTTCTCTACGAAAGCGCGGTCGTGACCTTGAGCAATTATGGGATGGAAAAGTTTTTTCCACGTATGGATCATCAGAGATTGTAACAACGGCATGCGAGTGCGAGAATCAATGTGGTGGACACTTACACCCTGCTCTTGCGGTAGTGGAAATAATCGATGACGACGGAAATGTGTTGCCTCCTGGTGAAGTTGGAGAGGTTGTGATGACACCTTTGATGGTGGAAGGGATGCCGCTTTTAAGGTTCAAGACAGGGGACATAAGTTTTCTGATAAATAATCCATGTTCCTGTGGTCGAACCTCATCCCGGCTTGGGCCTGTGCTTGGCAGAAAGAAACAGATGATTAAGTTCTACGGAACAACGCTTTATCCGCAGGCTATTTATTCCGTGCTGGATGAAATTCCTGAGGTGAGCGCATACTACGTAGTTGTCTCACGTGATTCTGAGCTTTCAGATATCGTTAAAGTGTTTGTCTCTTTAAGAGATGATTCCTATCACCAGGAGAGCATCTCTGAAAAATTACAAGCGCGTTTGAGGGTTAAGCCAGAGGTCGTTGTATGTGATGAAGAGGAAATAAGAAAGGTGACTTTTTCTAATAAATCCAGAAAACCAATTCGCTTTATAGACAAAAGGGGAAGTTGAAATGGAACATTGTGACAGCATGATTGTCCCTGAGTTTTCACAGAAAGATATTAAAGATACTATAAGCCGTGGGGGACTCCTTACAATGGAGATAGAGTTTAACAGCAATTGCGATTTCAAATGCATTTACTGCTATGCTGAAAATAAACAGGTATTAAAAAGCGAACTTACCAAAAAAGAATTATTTGATGTGATCATACAGGCCAGAGAACTTGGGGTTAGAACAATGGTTGTTCTTGGTGGCGAACCCATGTTATATCCGCATTTAATGGAGATGATATGTTTTATAAGAGAACATGGGCTGGAAGTTGAGCTTTTTACTAACGGGGCAAATATGACAGTTGCTGCGGCTAGAGAGTTGTTTAAAAACGATGTCACTGTAGTTCTTAAAATGAACACATTTAAAGAAGAATTACAGGACAAGCTTTCAGGTATAAAAGGGGCATACAGGCAGATACAAACAGCATTTGATAATCTTGAAAAAAGCGGTTATCCCGGTAAAGACAGGAAGCTCGGAGTCAGTACTATCATCTGTAAAGAAAATTATGACGAAGCTGAAAAACTTTGGAAGTGGCTTAGACAAAAAAACGTTGTCCCGTATTTTGAGATGATCACTCCCCAGGGGCGAGCTTGGGAAAAAGATGCTCTGTATGTAAAGCCCAAACAAATTAAGGAATTGTTCTGCCGTCTTTCTGATATAGACAAAGAATATGGATATAACTGGGCACCCAGGCCCCCACTTGCCGGACTGAAATGTCTGCGGCATCAGTACTCGTGCGTGGTAAAATCTAACGGCGATATTTATCCGTGTATTGGGGTCGATATTCCGGTAGGCAACATAAGGAAGCAAAGACTGCGCGATATTATAAAGGGAAGCAAAGTCATTCAGACGTTGAGAAATTACAAGGAACATATAAAAGGCCAGTGCCGTGAGTGCGAGGATCTTGCCGATTGTTATGGTTGCCGTGGCACGGCCTACCAGCTTACAGGGGATTACCTTGCGTCAGATCCGCTTTGCTGGAAAAATACTGATAACCATAATACTGCTGCAACATTACCGTGCAATGTGGACAAACTTGTGCCGCATAAACCTCCAATGCTTATAGCTAACAGGCTCATAGAGGTCAAAGAGACATCTACAGTAGAGGTAGATGTGACAGACGATATGGTTTTTGTAAGAAAAGATGGTGTGGTTGATGAGGTTGCCTACCTTGAAATGATGGCCCAGGCTATGGCAGCACACAACGGTTTCAAAAACTCCGGCAATGGCAATGGGGCAGATGTCGAGGGATTTCTTGTTGGTGCAAAAAATCTGAAAGTTTATGAAACAGCCAGTGTTGGTGATACTTTAAAAGTAGTAGTGTGCAAGATTGCCCAGTATGGCGATGAGCTTGCTGTTATTAAAGGCGTGGTTCTAAGAGACAAAGACAAGCTGGCCGAGGGTGAGATAAAGGTCTGGCACAGCAATGAGAAAACAATG
>CAYWZR010000258.1:0-3061 GCA_964462885.1 uncultured Nitrospirota bacterium | reverse complement strand
GGTTCTGCCGCAAGCATGGGGTTTCGGCCCTGGAGCTTGCCGACATATTAACTATCACAGCTCCTATCGGGATAGGTTTTGGACGTCTGGGTAATTTTATTAATGGAGAATTATGGGGAAGAGTTACTGATGTTCCATGGGGCATGGTATTTCCAGGTGCCGAGTCACCTGGAGGAATGGGCATTCTACTACCCCGGCATCCATCCCAACTATACGAATTGGGACTGGAAGGAATTGTATTATTTACTATAATGTGGTTTACAAGAAACCGGCTGAAGGCACCAGGACAGATGACTGCCTTGTTTTTAATCTGCTATGGGTCTTTCCGTATAATAGCGGAATTCTTCCGGGAACCCGACCCGCAACTCGGATTTCTTTTTGGTGTTATAACTATGGGGCAGTTATTGAGTGGCTTAATGATGATATCCGGCACCTGGATTATGTTCAGGGTGATGTTCAAAAAATCGGTCTCTGATTGATTAAAAAGAAAGTGAAAGGAAATAAATAATGTCTGAATCTGAAACTATTCGAGTACGCTTTGCGCCGAGCCCAACCGGGTATCTGCATATCGGAGGCGCGCGTACCGCTCTTTTTAACTGGCTTTATGCAAGAGCTGCTGGCGGTACATTCATTCTTAGGATTGAAGACACAGACAGGGATCGTTCAACCGATGAATACATTCAGGCTATTTTGGAGGGCATGAAATGGCTTGGTTTAAAAGCCGATGAAGGCCCTTATCGTCAGACAGATAGATTAGATAGATACAAGCAGCAGATAGATCAGATGCTAGTCCAAGGGAAGGCCTATTACTGTTACTGCACTAAAGAAGAGCTGGAGACAAAAAGGGCGGCGGCAATTGCTTCTAAAAAACTCTATAAATATGATGAAACATGCAGGCAGCTCACAAAGCCTCGTGAAGGTGTCGCCCCGGTGATTCGATTTAAAATGCCCTCTGGTACTACAGTGGTGAATGATCTGATCAGGGGCAGCATGGTTTTTGAAAATGCTCAACTCGACGATTTTATAATTGCCCGCTCCGACGGAACTCCTGTTTACAATTTTGTAGTAGTGGTAGACGATCTGGATATGGGTATTTCTCATATAATCAGGGGCGACGACCACATAAACAACACGCCAAAACAGGTTCAACTCTACAGAGCGATCAGTGAAAAGGAGCCGCCCCAATTTGCTCATCTACCTATGATTCTCGGGGCAGACAAGGCTCGCTTGTCAAAGCGACACGGAGCCACTTCGGTGATAGAGTATAAGAAGATGGGGTATCTGCCTGAGGCGCTTAACAATTATCTTGTTCGTCTCGGCTGGTCGAGTGGCGATCAGGAGGTTTTTTCGATGGAGGAGATGATAGATAAATTCTCCTTCAAAAATATCGGAAAAGCTGCTGCTGTATTTAATCCTGAAAAACTTCTCTGGCTGAACGCTCATTATATAAAGACCATGCCTTCGGAACAACTGGCAGAGTTAATCAGACCGTTTCTTATAAAAAATGAAGTAGTCAATGAGAATGCAGTTCTGGATTCAAACTGGCTCGCCAGGGCAATTGACACGCTTAAGGAACGAAGCAGGACCCTGGTGGAAATGGCAGAGTCCATGCGCTATTATATCGCCGATGAGGTGGAATACGATGATAAGGCTCGCGGGAAATTCCTGGTGGATGAATCGCTTCGGCTTCTTGAGGCCCTGACGATAAGTCTTCAAAACCTAGACGATTTTACACATGATACTCTGGAAGTAGTTTTTAAGGAGCTTTGCGAAAAAGAGAATATTAAGCTTAAAAAACTTGCCCAGCCTGTTAGAGTTGCTCTTACTGGAGGCACGGCAAGCCCAGGCATATACGAACTGATCGAAGTTATGGGCAAGGAGAAAACTATAAAGCGACTCGAAAAGGCTATCATGGCGATAAATAAAGGAGGATAGACTGAAGTCTGTCTAAACCAAAAAAATGGAACTTCATTTCACCAGAACAAACGGACCGGCTGACGAGGCTATAGAGAGTCTTATCAAACTTGTGGAAGATGTCCAGTTTCCTGGGTTAGTTCGCGAAATGATACTTGCGGCCCTAAAGGCTGGCCAGGAAGGGCAAGATCGCGCGGATCTAAAACAGATGAATTCTACTCTGAAAGAGATGCGTTTCACCTCCAAGGTATTTGGACCTTACCGGCATGTGAGAAAGGTGACTATTTTTGGTTCGGCAAGAACTGATCCTGCTGAACCCGTGTATCTTACGGCTAGGGCTTTAGGACAAAAGCTGGTGGAGTCGGGATACATGGTGATAACCGGAGCCGGGCCAGGAATCATGCAGGCGGCTAACGAAGGTGCAGGTCCTGAACGCTCTTTTGGGGTTAATATTCGGCTTCCCTTTGAGCAGAAGACTAATACTGTGCTTGAAGGCAACCCTCGTCTTATTACGTATAAGTATTTTTTTAACCGGAAGGTGGCCTTTATTAAAGAAGCGCATGCTATCGCCCTGTTTCCGGGCGGGTTTGGTACTCTTGACGAGGCCATGGAAACTCTGACTTTGCTTCAGACCGGAAAACACGACCCGTTTCCTCTTATTCTGGTGGATGAGCCAGGCGGAACTTACTGGAGCAGGTGGTTGAGGTTTTTCGAGGATGAACTTCTAAGCCAGGGATACATAAGCGATTCCGATTTTTCATTTTTTGAATGTGTTGATTCTGTTGATGCTGTGGTTGAGATTATCAACCGTTTCTACAGCAGATACCATAGTCTGCGGTATGTAAATGGTTTTCTGGTTATCCGGCTTGTATCAGGTATTAAGCAGAGTTCACTCCAGGATCTGGAGCGAAGTTTTACTGATATATTAACACCCGGAGGAGCGGGTATGCGCTTTTCCGAGGCTCTGCCTGAAGAGGCTGATGAGCCTGAAATAGCTCACCTGACAAGACTGATCGTTGATTTCAATCGTAAAGATTTCGGCAGGTTGCGAAACCTAATCGATGCGATTAATGCTGCTGACAAATAACGTAGAGGCGGGTTCCAAGCCCGCCTCTAAGAGAAAATTATTAAAAGAGACTATTAAATT
>CAYWZR010000257.1:0-3073 GCA_964462885.1 uncultured Nitrospirota bacterium | reverse complement strand
TTCAGCCTCTAAAGATTATTGGGTTAACACGCTTCAGCCTCTAAATATCTTCAAGAACTTTTAAGAACCTTTAAGAACCGTAAAAAATCTTAAAAAACTTTAAAAACTATTGTCCTTAATAATCTCTGCATGCTATAGTAACAATTGTCAGGATTACGAGAATCCCGTGAGAATCGGGAGCGGACCCGCCGCTGTAAATCGGAACGAAATCCATTTTTGCCACTGTCTGTTATATGGATGGGAAGGCTGGAAAGTAGAACGCCGAGAGCCAGAAGACCGACCTGATCTAGAAGTAGCAGTTCCCTTGGAAAGCCTTCGCGGATAGAGGCAATGAGGAAATACTAATTTCTCGTACCGGATAAATTGCTATGCGCCCGGCTTTCCGCCTGTTACCAGGTAAAAGCCGGGCTTTTTATTTTTTTTAATTGACCATTAGAAAACCATTAAGGAATATCGTTGGGGAAAGTCATATTTATAACCGGAGGCGCAAAAAGTGGTAAAAGCGCCTATGCCCTGGACATGGCAAACAGAGGAACGGTATACGAAAAAGTTTTTATAGCCACTGCTGAATCGTTTGATAGTGAAATGCAGGAACGCATAAAAAAGCACCGGGATGAGCGTGGAACAGACTGGCGGACAATCGAAGAGCCACTTGATGTTATCAGCGCCTTAATTCAAACTCGAGACAATAAAGGCTCTGTCATACTTGATTGCCTGACACTTTGGCTCTCAAATGTAATGCATGATAGAACGGACCCTGAAACTGCATTCGAAGAATTGATAGATGAACTAAAGCTAAAGCAAGGTCGCTCAGCAGACCTTTTTATAGTATCAAACGAGGTGGGTATGGGAATCGTGCCGGAAAACAATCTGGCACGCCGGTTTCGTGATCTGGCAGGCATGCTTAACCAATGTGTGGCTGCCGCAGCCGACGAAGTTGTCTTGGTGACAGTCGGAATTCCGTTAAAAATTAAGTGAACTCAGATGGATAGACTGAGGAGAATTATGTAATGACTAACCAGATCAAAACAACAATAGACTCTATACAGCCGGTGGAGCAAGCGTGGTTTAACAAAGCCCAGTCACGGCTGGATATTCTCACAAAACCACCTGGAAGTCTTGGCAGGCTTGAAGAATTCGCACGCAGAATTGTGGCTATAACCAGCAACGAGATGCCCGAACCTTTAAAAAAGGCTGTTTTTACCTTTGCTGGCGATCATGGAGTTGCCGAAGAGGGGGTATCGCTTTATCCCAAGGAAGTAACCAGGCAAATGGTTCTTAATTTTCTAAACGGCGGCGCCGGAATAAACGTGCTTGCACGCCAGGCAGACGCAGATGTTGTTGTGATAGACATAGGCGTGGATTATGACTTCGGCGAAATTGAAGGACTGGTGACAAAGAAGGTGGTCTCTGGAACTAAAAACATGAGATATGAACCGGCAATGACCAGAGATGAAGCAGAAAAATGCCTGGTGGTAGGTATCGAATTGGCAAAAGAGTACTCCTCTGCCGGTTACGGCATCTTCGGCACCGGTGATATGGGAATAGCAAACACAACGCCTTCGGCTGCCATAGCATCAGTGATTACAGGCAAGCCACCTGCTGAAGTCACAGGCAACGGCACAGGCATTGGAGATAAAGAGCTTAAGAATAAAGTCCTGGTAATACAAGAGGCTATAGAGAAGAACAATCCCAATCCTGCGGATCCTATAGATGTTTTAGCCAAAGTAGGCGGCGCTGAAATAGCCGGAATCGCGGGACTCTGCCTGGGAGCGGCAGCCAGTCGCAAACCCGTTGTAGTAGATGGATTCATCTCGACTGCCGGTGCACTTATAGCCTGCTCACTTCAGCCTGCTACAACCGATTATATCTTCGCAGCCCACAAGTCTGTGGAGATAGGACACACAGCTATGCTTGACCAAATGGGGTTACACCCGATACTCGACCTGGACATGAGACTTGGTGAAGGCACAGGTGCTGCGCTGGCAATGATGCTGATCGAGTCCGGCCTTAGAATCTACCGGGAAATGGCGACCTTCGAATCCGCAGGAGTAAGTAGTTAAGAAATGGTGAATAGTGAAGTGTGAATGGTGAAATGAAACCTTTTTTGCTTGCCATACAGTTTCTGACGATTATACCGGTCAGGGTCACGGGCGATGTCACTGGTAGAATGATAGGAAGGAGTATCGGCGCCTTTCCTCTGGCAGGAGTGGTTCAGGGTATTTTTATCGGAATAGCTGCGCCGGTGCTGCTTGTTTTTTTTCCAAGTGGCCTGACCGCTGGACTGCTGGTTCTTATTTTAGTTATTACAAACGGAGGTTTTCATCTGGACGGGCTATCGGATACTCTTGATGCCCTATCAATAAAATCCTCTGGTGATGAAACAGCCGATCGGGAAAAACGGCTTATGGTAATGAAAGACAGCACCACCGGACCCATAGGCGCGGTCGGCATCGTACTTGTGCTTCTGCTTAAATGCCTGGGAATTATGGCAGTAATCGATATTGCTGCTAATGACTCAGGCCTGCTTTTTATGGTTCTGTTTCTTATGCCTGTTTTCGGAAAATGGTCTACGGTGTCGGCTATTGTAAAGGCCAGTGCAGCCCAAGCCAACGGACTGGGAAAACTCCTGACAGATAACTCAGGGTGGCGTGAATTAGTTGGCGCAACCCTTTGGACAGCTGGAGTTGCAGGGTTGCTGTTTTTCCTTTTTGCGCCCTACCCTTCGCCTGATCTGCCGTTATTTTTCTCTATAGCATTTACAGTGATTATGGCTGTCTTGTATCTGCTTGCCAAAATCATTAAAAAAATAGGCGATAAAAAAATAGGTGGATTAACAGGCGACCTGTTAGGTGCCCTTAATGAAATTGCAGAGATTATATATATTCTTATAGTTACAGCATGCCTACAACTATCTATTTGATCAGGCACGGCGAGACTGAAAACGCCGACCAACGATGCTACAAAGGACATATTGATGTACCACTTTCAGAAAAAGGAGTCGACCAGCTTGAAAAAGTAGCTGCCAGACTTAGCAGTACTCCTATCTCGGCAGTATACACATCAGACCTTC
>CAYWZR010000256.1:0-3093 GCA_964462885.1 uncultured Nitrospirota bacterium | reverse complement strand
CCGCGTAAAACGGGGGGGTAAGAACGTTATCGTTATAATTGTATTATCGGAAATTCTTTGGGAAACTTTAGAATTGCAAGCGGATAAATTGAAGTTAAACTAAACCACTTGTATAATTTTAGATAAGGGGGATTCACTTCGTTAAGGTCTAGCTGACATCTTTGTTTTTGCCGTCGATAAGTTAGCCGTATGACTCAGACTGAATGATAGAAGAGTTTTCCTAGGCTTAGAAATGTGCAATGATTGAAGCGGAACGTAAATTAGTGAAAGTTATTTTTGAGTAAGCTCTATGTTCTGTGTCCCCTGGAATCATTCTATCTTCAGTAACTTCCTAGTTATCTTACCGGTTATTGTTTCATATACGCTTAACGCGCCATATGGGCAGACTTCAGCACAACAGTAACACCTGATGCATTTTTCATAGTCAAACTGTATCTTTATACCACCAGGTTTAATTGCCCGGGCAGGACAATAATTCCAGCATTTCCCGCACATTTTGCAGGCGGAGTTATCACATACCGGTCTCTGCACAAGGTGTTTGCGCATAAAGCCGTGAATTCTTTTTGGACCAAAGACAAGAGGAGTTATCTCCGGGAATTTAAAATCCTTTAATTCGGGCAGGTGGCCGTCAACTATAATTTCATCAGTTTTTATAAGTTCTTGCTCAATAGCTATTTTATTTGTCAGCAGGTCGTTAGGTTTTATGCCCAGCATTCTGCATACAACAATATCAATTGCCACGCTGTCTTTACTACCCATAACTACACCAAGTTTTCTTGGTGTACCGCTTTTACCAGGCCCCTGCCCTTCCATTGCCAAAATCCCGTCCAGAATCGTAATGGTTGGATTGACCACCTGGTGGATTTTCACCAAAAGTCCGGCAAACATCTCTCTGTCGACTCCGGCCCTGAGATGCCATTCCGGCTTTTTCAAACCTACTATGCATCCAAAAAGGTTTTTCACCCCAAGTGTAAGCAGCATCTGGGTGTGAGTCTTGAGTTTTGGAAGATTTATAAGAACATCGGCATTTATAGCATCTTCAGCTATTTCTATTTTTTTAAAAGGTTTGCCGATATCAATAGATATTGTTTTTTTGAATTCTTTGTACTCGACATTTAAACCTTCAAGAGCGTTTAAAATACCACTTTTTGTTAATACCTTTGTAATAGAACCTGAGCCGGGACTATCAGAAATCCTGGGTTTAGCTCCTTTGTCAAGCAGATACTCAACAACCGCTTTTATAATAAGAGGATGTGTGACAACGGCTTCATCAGGAGTGGCTGGAGCAAGTAGGTTTGGTTTTATGACAACATGGCTGTTCTTTTGAATTACACCGCCAGCAGCAGATTCCATTATCTCAAAGATAACAGGTTTCAGCTTGTGGTAATTGTAATCTGTATTTCTAACAAAAACAGTAGACATATATTATGGGGAGAGAGGTAAGGAGGTTTTCAGTTAAAAACCTGTTCTTTTTTTATCGTAATGAGGTCTGATCCGATCGGTAGACCCCATAAATGAATCAATCCCCAACCCTTCAGGTATGAACTCACCGCAATTACATTCCCAACCGTTTTCTTTGCGCTGTTTCTCTGTCAGTTCTCTGCCACAAACAGGGCAATGAACAGGAGACTCCTCAGAGTTTTTCCCCTTATACGTTGCATTTGAGTTTACAATTTCATCCAAAGCTCCAGTCCATATAGCATAACCTTTATCGCTAAGATGTACTCCATCTTCAAGCAAATAATCCTTTATAGCTGTGCCTTTGTTATCAACAAAAAGTTTGTAAATATCCAAGAATTGAGCAGATGTTTTATCTGCCATTTTCTTAATAGAACTATTCACACGCTTTATGTCTTCATCTTTTATCCACTCTAAAATAACAGGCAGAATGCTGTAAATGAAAATTCCTGACTTCGGGTAAGCGGTGGATAGTTTTTCTATAATGCTTTTATAAGAGTCCAGGAACTCAAAATCTTCCATTGCTACATTGTTTGTCCCTGTCATGATAAAAACAAGGTCAAAATCTGGATATTCTTTGATTATTACGTCAATTCTTGCAAGGAGTCCTTCAACTGTTTCTCCAGCCACACCCAGGCTTACAACTTGATGCTCCGGGAATCTACCCTGCCAGTCAAAGAACTCGATAAGGGAATGTCCTAGAAATAGAATTTTTTTATAAAAGGTGGCTTCAATCATTATATTATTCCTATTAACCCTAATGATATTTGTCCTTTTTTAAGCTTTAACAATACTTGCCTTGTTTTTTATATTAGCAAACATATTTCGGGTATCAACTATAAGGCTGGCGTTGGCTGCGATAAATTCCGGGTCGTATTCTGAATGATCGGTTGCCAAAAGCACACAGTCATATTTTTTAAGATTTGCAGCCGTAAGAGGTACTGACTTCATTTTAAAATGATACTTTCTCATTTTGTGTGTCTTTGGCACATATGGATCGTTGTAATCCACACTGGCTCCTTTGCCAGCAAGAATTTCAACCAGTTTAAATGACGGTGACTCTCGAATATCGTCTATGTTTTTCTTATACGCAAGGCCCAGGATAAGAATCCTTGAACCCTTTAGGCTCTTCCCCTTGTTGTTAAGTGCATCCATAACCTTTCCGACAACAAAGATTGGCATTGCCGTGTTGACCTCTCCGGCCAGCTCGATAAACCTGGTTGGAACCTCGAACTGACGAGCTTTCCAGGTAAGGTAAAAAGGATCTATTGGAATACAGTGTCCGCCAAGTCCCGGACCAGGATAAAAAGGAGTAAACCCGAAAGGCTTGGTGGCTGCTGCTGCTATAACCTCCCAGACATCAATACCCATTGGATCAAAAATAAGCTTTAGCTCGTTTACCAAAGCTATATTAACGGCGCGAAAAATATTCTCGGTAATCTTTGCAGCTTCAGCAACTTTTATAGAAGGCACGCTTACTATTCTTTTTATAAATTGAGAATATAGCATTGTCGCAGTTTCTAAAATTTCCGATGTGTCTGCTCCGACAATTTTCGGAGTTGAACTGGTAGAAAAATTCTCATTACCTGGATCTTCACGCTCAGGGGAAAATGCCAAATAAAAATCTTTCCCTGC
>CAYWZR010000255.1:0-3135 GCA_964462885.1 uncultured Nitrospirota bacterium | reverse complement strand
CGTACAGGCTCAAGCTCTTCCCCTTGCCCCAGGTCGGCGCAGAAGGCTATTACCTGGCATTTGTATGTATCCTTAAGCCAGCGTATTATTACCGATGTATCAAGACCGCCCGAGTAGGCTAAAATTACTTTTTTAGGCAATGTTAATTTCTCCTTATGAAAAAATGTGATAACCATAGCATAAGGTTAAGGCCGGGGTCAAAGGTGGCTGAAGTGTGAATAGTGAATAGTGAAGTGTGAAAGGCATGAATATTAAGATCCCTTACCCCCTTCACTATTCGTTTTTTGCCTATCTTGAACCTTTGGCAGTTAGGACGGATCTGACGGTTTCAAAAATTATAAATACGTCAAGTGAAATTGAAAAGTGTTTTATATAATATAGATCATATTGAAGCTTTTCGCCGGCGTCTTCGGCCGAAGCTCCATAAGGATATTTTATCTGAGCCCAACCGGTTATACCCGGTTTTACTACGTGTCTTTGTGCGTAATACGGGATTGCTTCTTTAAGCTTATCTACAAAATGGGGAACCTCGGGCCGTGGGCCCACAAAGCTCATATTGCCTTTTAGCACATTAATCAATTGCGGAAGTTCGTCTAACCGGCTTTTTCTAAGAAATTTGCCTATTCGTGTTATCCTTGAATCACCGGTTGTTGTCCAGGATGCCCCTCCGGCTTCTGCGTCTTCGCGCATAGTACGAAACTTCATTATTTTGAAGTTATTGCCATACTCCCCTACTCTTAACTGTTTAAATATAACCGGACCACGGGAATCGAGCTTTATCATAATTGGTACTATAAGAAAAAGTGGCGATGCAATGACCAACGCCAGGCATGCAAGCGTTTTGTCAATGTTTGTTTTTAATGTCTTTATCATCATTGTGCGTTTGAAACCAGCGGTGAATATAAGTGAACTGGGATAAATGTTAAGGCTTATTTTGCTTTTTAAAATTTCTGTCAATGTCGGAACATCCAACACATCAATGCCCGCCATCTTGCATTCAAGTAGCTCGCTGAAGGGAAGGGCTCTTCGCCTGTCATCTGCGGCTATAACCACTTTATCTATATGCCTGCTTTTTGCAAGTTCGGACAGGTTGGTATTCTCATCCAGGATTTTTTCCGGAGACACCAGCTGTTGGTTTCCGCGAATTGCTATAAAACCTTCTATATCATAGATTGATTGCCCCTCTTCCTTAAGTAGGTCCATAGCATCCAATGCCGAAGATCCTGTACCCACGATGAGTATCTTTTCGTGGGACCTAAACCGATCAATCAAGGGCTCTGCCGCCCATCTCCAGACGAGAATAAGAAAAAGTGCCAAAGTATATGATATTAAGAACCACCCTCTGCCGATAGAAAGTTCCGGAATAAAATAGAAAAGCAGCGAAAGAGGTATAATCCCTATCAGGAAAGAATAAATAATGCGCCGGTATACAACGTGGCGTTTGTGGTAGTTATATAGATCGGCCAGGTAGAACACATAGCCCATAACAAGAACAAATAATATAGCTTTGGGGTAGATGGGTTCGGCACTGGAACCAGGGACTCCGGTAAAACGAATAAGAATTCCCAGGTATGCGGCAAGGAAAAGAAGCAAGGCGTCAATTAGTATGAGCATAGTCGTCATACGTGAGAATTTAGAGGAAATGCCCGATATCATTAATGCGCCTTTTATGTTTAGTCGGTAGAGGTCTTCAGGCCTTTAAAAATAGACCAGCTCTTAAGAATATCTACTGCCCGCCGGAGCTGAACATCGTCTTTTTCTTCTACTTGAAACGGCATTACCTCTTTTTCTGTGGTATTGTTTTCTTTCTGCTCTTGCTCGTTTGTAAGGTGTCTCTTTAAATCTTTTTCGCGTACCACCGAATGCGGAGTCTCGCCGTTTTTTGCTTCTAGTTGAACTATGATGGTCGGTTCGATACCGGTGCTTTGTATCGAGATATCACCGGGTGTGTAATACTTTGATGTTGTGAGTCGCAAACCAGACCCGTCGCTTAGTGGAATAACTGTCTGAACCGATCCTTTTCCGAAGGTTCGAGTGCCTAATATCAAGCCTCTGTTCCAGTCCTTTACTGCTCCGGCCACGATCTCCGAAGCGCTGGCGCTACCGGCGTTTACAAGTACTACCAGTGGCCATTTATAATGGGAGTATTTGCCATGATTTAGAAATTCGGTTCTTTGTCCACTACGGTCTTTTGTGTATACTATCAGTTTGTTTGGAGGGAAAAACTGGTCTGCCACATCTATAGCACTTTTTAAAAGACCGCCTGGATTATTACGAAGATCAAGCACTAATGAATCAATTTTCTGGTCTGCAAGTGCTTTTAAAGCCTTACTCAAATCATCAGCAGTACGCTCCTGAAACTGATTGATTTTCACATAACCTACAGAGTCTTCGAGCACTTTCTGCTTTACACTTTTAACCTTAATAATATCTCTTGTAATGGTGACATCCCTGAACTTTTTATCGCTTTCTCTAAATGTGGTGATGGTGACTTTGCTGCCTTTTGGTCCCCGGAGTTTACTGACTGCTTCATGAAGATCGATTCCTTTTGTCGATTCTCCCTCTACCTTTACTATTTTATCTCCAGCTTTGATACCGGCTTTTTCAGCTGGAGTTCCTTCTATGGGAGCGATAACAGTTAGCATTCCGTCTTTCATGCCGATCTGTATTCCCAGTCCTCCGAACTTGCCGCTTGTATCGACTTGCATTTCGCTGAACTGATCCGGAGTCATATAAGATGAGTGAGGATCTAACGTTCGAAGCATTCCTCTTATAGCACCTTGAACGAGCTCTTTGTTATCCGGCTCTTCCACGTAGTTTTTGTCTATGAGTGAGAGAACTTCGGTAAATGTTTTTAAATCCGGGTAAACTTCTCGCTTCGCTTCAGCGTTGCTAAGCCATTTATCAAGGAAAGCCCCTGAAAATGCAAAAGCTGCCACAAGTGAAACTATTAAAAACAGATTTTTGACTGATTTCATATTGCGTCCTCCATCTTAAAAAAACAAAATAAACACTCATATTAAGATAATAAATCTAATTAGGTGTCAACCACTTTATGGGGTCGATAGGCTTTCCCTTTTTTCTTATCTCAAAATACAGGCCTGGTTCTGAGTAGGTTCCTGTTTCACCCACTTT
>CAYWZR010000254.1:0-3137 GCA_964462885.1 uncultured Nitrospirota bacterium | reverse complement strand
CGAGCAAGGCAGAACCCTGAATGAGTTAAACTCTCTTGCGTACAAAAAACGTTTTGAAGAAGAGACTCCGATGAATCCAATGACCACAGAGGGTTGCCTTGTGAAGCTTTGCGATACAATCAGCTATATTGGCAGGGATCTTGAAGATGCCATTCGTTTGAAACTGGTTAATCGCTCGGATCTTTCCGGTGAGGTTACCAATGTCCTCGGAGACACTAACGGTAAGATTGTTTATAGATTGGTTGAAAGCCTTATCGAAAACAGCCTTGATAAGGATATGCTTTGCTATGATCCAGAGGTAGGGGCAGCACTTGGCGAGCTTAAAAAGTTCAACTATAAAAATATATATCTTAATCCTCAAATCAAGACTGAAGAGAAGAAAGTAAAACGCACATTTGAACTTGTTTTCGAGCACCTGTTAGCAGACCTGAACAATGAAGGAGCGTTACCTGATTCACCTATTGAGGAGTTTCTGGAAGACATGGAGAACTCCTACCTGCAGTCAACAAACAATGCTGAAAAAGTTCGCGACTATATTGCCGGTATGACCGATGACTATTTCATCTATACCTTTAACAGACTGTTTGTTCCAGAAAAATTTCCGCGTAAGTTTTAATTTTTTTTAGATTTTTATAACTATATCAGCTATTTATCCCCCTTTTTTACAAAGAAGGAGAGCTGAATAGTATAATAACGGTTATGGCAAAATGTATAAAAAACTCTCTTGCCGCTGATCCAAAAGATCCAAAAGACCCAAAAGATCTGGAAGGTAAATTGATAGACCATTTTGGTAGAACGATCAAGTATGTCCGCCTGTCGGTTACTGACAAGTGTAATCTGCGGTGTTTTTACTGCCTGCCGAAAAAAAATGAAAATTTTGAGAGATCTGAAAATTTTGAAAAATTTGAAAAAAATCCGCAGAAGGAAGACTGGCTTACGTTTGACGAAATCGAGCGGGTGATCAGAATATTTGCTGAACTTGGTGTCAGCTTGGTGCGAATAACTGGAGGCGAGCCTCTTCTGCGCAAAAACCTGGTGCATCTGGTAAAAAGTCTGTCAGCTTTGCCGGGTGTAGAGGATCTTTCCCTTAGTACCAATGCTACCTTGCTGTCAAGTTATGCGGAACCTCTTAAAAATGCCGGCGTTCGCCGTATCAATGTTAGCCTGGATACCTTAAGCCCCAATCGTTTCGCCGAGATTTCCGGCGGACGGCTTGAACAGGTACTCGATGGACTCATGGCGGCAAAAGCTGTGGGATTTTCGCCGATAAAAGTAAACGTTGTTGCACTAAAAGGGGTGAACGATGGCGAGTTCGTTGAAATGGTCAAGTTTTGCCTGGAACACGGTTTTACTCTTCGTTTTATAGAAACCATGCCTGTAGGAAGCGCTGGTTGCCGTGCTAGTAATCTTTACCTGAACTTGCAGGAAGTAAAGCGAGAGTTAGCAAAGTGTTTCAATCTTGTTGAGACTGTGATGCCGGGCGGCGGTGGTCCAGCCCGTTATTTTAAGGTTGAGGGTACTGATTTGTGTATCGGCTTTATTAATCCTATCTCGCAGCACTTTTGCAAAACCTGTAATCGTGTGCGTTTGTCTGCTGAGGGTACACTTTACTTATGTCTGGGGCAGCGCCACAAGTATGAATTAGCCCCTCTTCTCAGACAGAAAATTAGCGATGATGGACTAAAAGAAGCTATTATCGAAGCGCTTAAGCGCAAACCGGAAGGCCATGAATTTTGTGAATATCCAGGTCAGGTTGAGCGCTTTATGACAACAACTGGAGGGTAGTAATGAACTGTTGTGATATCTCTAAATCATATTCAAAGTCGCCTTCAAAACCGCCTTCACAAGCATCTTCAAAACCATCTACGTGGTCGGTAGAAGAAGCTCTGGATTTATTACTCTCTCATGTTCGATCGGTTGCGGATATTCAACCGGTCCAGACAATGCAGGCGCTTGGCCGTGTTTTAGCACAGAGCTTGTTTTCTGATATCAATGTTCCACCAGCTGACAATAGTGCCATGGACGGCTATGCAGTGGCGAGTCAGGATATTTTGTCAAAAAGTTCCGAAGAAAATGAAATAAGACTGCCTGTTTCACAGCGTATTACCGCAGGCCAGGCTGGAGAACCTCTTATTCCAGGCACAGCGGCCCGGATATTTACTGGCGCTCCAATTCCTACTGGTGGCGATACTGTCGTTATGCAGGAATATTGCCGGGTAGAGGATGATGTGGTGGTTATTCAGACACCTCCTAAGCCCGGTATTAATGTGCGGAGCGCCGGAGAAGACATCACAAAAGGAGATCAAATTCTTGCAGCAGGAACAAAGATCGCTCCTCAGCATATGGGTTTGGCGGCATCAGTAGGACTTGGAGAACTGCCGGTGTACCGCCGGGCACGTGTAGCGGTATTTTGTACCGGTAATGAGCTGGTCGATCCGGGTAGGTCTCTTAAAGCCGGCGAAATCTATAATTCAAACAGGTATACTCTTGCCGGTTTTCTGACGGCGCTGGGCTGTGAAGTGATTGATGTAGGCATTGTCCGCGATGATCTAGATGGCACCCAAAAGGCGCTGCTTGCTGCCGCAAAACAGGCAGACTTAATTATAACCAGCGGTGGCGTGTCCGTGGGTGATGAAGACTACATCAAAGCTGCGATTAAACAGCTTGGACAGATCGAGATGTGGAGTATTGCGATGAAACCGGGCAAACCTCTGGCCTTTGGAAGCGTCGGGTCAATACCTATCATAGGTCTGCCTGGAAACCCTGTTTCTCTTTTTGTAACATTCTGCCTTTTTGCACGGCCTTTTATTTTAAGGCTTCAGGGCATAGAGGATGTAACGCCTAAGACAATTCCGGCACTTGCGGACTTTGAGTGGCCTGCAACAAACAAACGCAGGCAATATCTGCGGGCTAAGTTAAACAGAGTTGAAAAAGATAATGTTACAATTAAAATTTATCCGAAGCAGAGTTCAGGTGTACTTACCTCTACTGGTTGGGCTGACGGCCTTGTGGTTATCCCGGATGGTATCCCGGTCAAACACGGCGATACTATGAATTTTCTTCCTTTCAGTGAATTATTGTCATAAGGGCTTGTCACAAAATAACTTGCGTTTTTCGCGCTCAGCTTTGAATTGGAT